>JAHEFS010000174.1 GCA_024640045.1 Chromatiales bacterium
TTGCGCGGGGTGGAATCGCCCCCCACGACGCTGCCGAAGAAGTGACTGACACCCAGGTTTTCCAGGATCAAACGGGTGACACCCACCGGCTTGTTGGTGCACAAACCCTGGCGGACACCCAGTTGCTGCATCTTCCGCAGGGCCTCCAATGCACCGGGCAGCAGATACGTGCTCTCGGTCGCGCAGGCGGTGTAAATCTCCATGAAACGCGGAATCCGTTCGTCGCACGCCTGTACCTCGAGATTGAGCCCCGCGGCTCGGAACCCCCGTTCGACCAACTTGCCCACGCCGGCACCGATCATCAGCCGCACCTCATCGACCGCATGTCCGGGTAAACCGGACTCATTCAGCAGGGCGTTCAGCGCCTTGGCCAGGTCAGCCGCTGAATCGACCAGCGTACCGTCCAGATCCCAGACGATGGCGGCCGGGCGCCAGGCGCCCGGTGCCTGTTCAGGCTGCGGCATCGAGCACCGTACGCCACCCCGGGTAAATACTGTCGGCGTCTGCTGGGAAGCTTTCAAACGCGCGGGCAAACTCGTGGTGTTCGCGCGCGAACTCCAGCGGGTCAGCACCCTGGCGCCAGCACTGCTCGGCCTGGCGCAGCGAGGTCGCACCGGCAGCCGGCCCATCCACGTGACCATAACTGCCGCCACCCGCGGTCAGGACCAGGTTGGAGTGACCGAGATTGCTGAAAAATCCGGGCAGACGCAACGCGTTCATGCCGCCGGAAATAATCGGCGTGGTGGGCCGCATGCCCTGCCATTCCTGGTGGTAGAACGGCCCATCGGCGCTGTCGCGTTCGATCATGTAGGCCATGTCCGTGTCGCCCTTCTCGCCTTCCATCTTGCCATAGCTCATCGTACCGACATGGATGCCCGAGGCACCCTGCAGGCGGGCCATCTTGGCCAGTACGAACGCCGTGTACCCTCGCTTCGACTGCGGCGAGGTCACTGCGCCGTGACCGGCCCGGTGATAGTGCAGGTACTGGCCAGGGAAATGGCGTCGCGCCGTGGTGATGGCGGTGGGACCAGCCACGTAGCCATCGACCAGGAAGGCCACGTGATCGGCATTCTCGGCGAAGGTTTCCAGGATGAACTCACCGCGTGCGATCATCTCGTGGTAGTCATCGGCCGTGATATTGGCCGAAAACAGCTTGGGCTCACCGGTCTTGTCCTGCGCCCGGCGCATGGCATCGGCCACCGCCGTAATGGTCTCTTTCAGCGGCGCAAACAACTGGTTGCCCTGGGGTTCATCGTTCTTGATGAAATCACCGCCCAACCAGAAATCATAGGCGGCATCGGCGAAAGGCTGCGGACGCAGGCCCAGTTTGGGCTTGATGATGGTCCCCACGATAAAGCCGCCATCCACCATCGGGCGACCGAGCACTCGCCACATGTCGCTGATATCGGTAGAAGGTCCGTCGTACAACCGCAGGTAATTGGGCGGCATCCAGAAATCGTGCATCTTGGCGTATTCCACATCGCCCATACCCTGGTTATTGCCGATGGTCAGCGTCAAAAAAGACGCCAGCATCGCGCGACCGTCGATGATATTGCGATCGAACAGGTCGGTCGGGTAGGCGATCTTCATGACCTCTTTTTCTTCGTCAATCTCGTACACCAGCGCATCGACCCCGCGGGTGAAATCGTCCGTTGTGGACACCTCGACGTTGGTGCCGGTCGAGGATTCGGCAGCGAAGTGCGCCGCGGTTTCCAGGTAGCCGTAACCCGCCTTGGGTTTCATGATGTACGCGCACAGGACGTGGCGGCCGGCCGCCATCAGGTCTTCCTCGCGCAGGTTCAGGTCAGCGTAACGATTCGATTGGTCCATAGTGCTCTCCAGGTATGTCTAAAGTCTGTGGTTGCGTCACTCACTTGCCCTTGCGGGATCGCTTGGCGCGCCGGCTGCGATCCATCAGTTGCAGGATCATTGGCGTTAAGATCAGCTGCATGGCGAGATCCAGTTTCCCGCCCGGCACCACGATGGAATTGGCCCGCGACATGTAACTGTTGCGGATCATCGAGGTCAGGTAGGGAAAATCAATTCCTCGTGGATTGGCGAAGCGGATCACCACCATCGATTCGTCCGGGGTGGGTATCCACCGCGCGATAAACGCGTTGGAGGTATCCACCGTGGGCACGCGCTGAAAATTGATATCGGTCTGTGAAAATTGCGGACAGATATAGTCCAGGTAATCGGGCATGCGGCGCAGGATGGTGTCCTTGATGGCCTTATGTGAGTAACCGCGGTCCATCTGGTCGCGGTGAATCTTCTGAATCCATTCCAGGTTAACCACCGGCACCACACCGATTTTCAGATCGCAATGCTGCGCCAGGTTCACCTCATCGGTGACCACCGCACCGTGCAAGCCTTCGTAGAAAAGCAGTTCCGTTTCCGTGTCGATCTCCTCCCACTCGGAAAAAGTGCCAGGAGGCCTGCCATAGCGTTGTTCTTCTTCCTCGTCATGCACGTAGTGGCGGGTGCGGGCCGTTCCTTTCTTGCCGAATTTCTTGAAGACGGCCTCCAGTTCTTCCAGCAGGTTGGCCTCCGGGCCAAAGTGACTGAAGTGGTTATTGCCCTTCTTGGCCTCGTCCTGCATGACCTGCTTCATTTCCACGCGGTCGTAGCGATGGAACGCGTCGCCCTCGATGTAGGCGGCTTTGATGGCCTCGCGACGGAAAATGCGCTCAAAAGTCCGCTTGACCGAGGTGGTTCCTGCACCTGATGAGCCGGTGACCGAGATAATGGGGTGCTTGACTGACATGCGCTTCCTCCTGGTTCAACCGGTGCGAAACAGCCCACGGTTGCCAAACAACTGCGAGCGTTCCTCGATGGGATTGGCCTGCTGGTAATAATGCTCGAGCAATTCGACTTCGTTCAGCGAGCCAAAAATCAGCGGTGCGCGCTGGTGGATGTTCTTGGGTTTTACATCCATGATCGCCTTGTGACCGGTCGAGGCCGCTCCGCCGGCCTGCTCGACCAGAAACGCGATCGGGCTGCACTCGTAAGCCAGCCGCAACCGGCCCTTGTGATAGTCCGGCCGCCGGTCCCCTGGGTAGAGAAAAATGCCTCCGCGCATCATGATGCGATGGCATTCCGCCACCAGTGAGGCAATCCAGCGCGTGTTGTAGTTCTTGGCGTGCGGGCCCTCGGCCCCTTCCAGGCAATCATCCACGTAGGCGCGGATGTGCCCATCCCAGCGCCTGAAATTGGAGGTATTGATGGCGAATTCGTTGGTGTCTTTGGGAATCTGCACGGATGCCTGGGTCAGGCAGAACTCGCCGGTATCGGGGTTCAAGGTGAAGATGTGCGTGCCCTCCCCCAGCGTCAACACCAGCGCCGTTTGCGGACCATAGATCGCATAGCCGGCAGCCAGTTGCTGCTTGCCCTTCTGCACGAAACACTTGGCGCTGGGCTGGCAGCCGCTGCACTTCATGGGCAACACGGAAAATATGGTGCCAACGGACACATTGGTGTCGATATTGGAGGAGCCGTCGAGCGGGTCGATGGCCACGCACACCAGGGCCTGATCGTTCAGTCCGCAGGGCAGTTCCAGTTCCTCCGATGCCACGCAGGCCACCGGTGCGGATTTCAGTTCCCCGATCAGCAAGTCATTGGCACGGACATCCAGTTCGACCTGAACGTCACCGTCCGCATTTTGACTGCCCGCTGAAGCCAACGGCCCTGCCAACGGACCGAGTGCGATGATTTCAGCAATCGCGCAGCACCCTTCTGCGATACGCTCAAGGGTCTCGGCCACGGCACCACGTAACGGGTCTTCACCACGCCATTCATCCAGATGCTGTTGCAGGGTTTGATGCTCGATCATGATGCCTCGCCTCCTTTGCCCAAGACCGCCTGGTGGCCTTGTGCTTGCTGCAATCAGTCTAGGTAGGCGCGCACGTGAACAACACGCCCATACGGAGGGGAGTCAAGGGTTATTGGGGTGGTTTATATCCCACCCTAATGGGTGGTATCAGGAGCGCAGGTAGAGGCCGATGGCCTGGCTGCGGCTGTTGACGCCGAGTTTCTGGAACAGGTTGCGCACGTGGAATTTGACGGTGTTCAGCGAGACACCAAGATCGCGGGCTATCTGCTTGTTGGTACGGCCGGAAGCGAGGTCGGAGAGCACCTCGAGTTCCCGTGGCGTGAGCGTGGTCAGGGGGTTGTCAAACACCGATCGGACGTCAATGAATGGGAACACCATGCGCCCTTCTGCCACCGCCGCTACCGTATCCAGCAGGACTTCCGGCTGCTCGCTTTTTGAAACAAACGCGGCGCCACCGTGGGCCATTACCCGGGCCGGTACAGAAGGATTTTCATCGCCGGTATACACGACCACCCTGGG
>JAHEFS010000064.1 GCA_024640045.1 Chromatiales bacterium
TGAAAGGCGGAACGGTTTACACCGGGGCCGACGCCTTGCCGGTGGTCGCCGATGTCTGGCTCAAGGGAGATCGCATTGTTGGCATGGGCGATGCACGCAATGTACAGGCCGACGTCGAACTGGATGTCACCGGGCTGGCGGTGGCACCCGGTTTCATCGACCTTCATTCACACGCGGTGCGTGACGACCCCGAGCGCAGCGGCCTGTACCGATGGCCGGATGCGGAAAATGAAATCCGCCAGGGTGTGACCACGGTCATCGGTGGGCCAGACGGTTGGTCGCCGTTGCCGCTGGAAGGCAGTTTTCGGGAGTTCGAAAAGCAGCGTGCTGCCGTGAACTACGGAGCGTTTGTCGGGCATGGCGCTGTGCGCGGGAAGGTGGTTGGGCTGGACGACCGTCCGCCGACTGACGCGGAATTACAGGCCATGCGGGACGAAGTCGCTCTGGCCATGCGCCAGGGCGCGTTCGGCCTTTCGTCTGGCCTCGTTTATACCCCCGGCAGTTTCGGCACCACGGAAGAGGTGATCGAACTGGCGAAGGTTGCAGGCCAGTACAACGGTATATATATCAGCCACATGCGCAACGAGGCCCTGCAAGTGCTGGACAGCGTGGCGGAACTGATCCGGATTGCGGAGGAGAGTGGCCTGCCGGGACAGATCACGCACGCAAAAGCCATGGGCACGGCCATGCAGGGCCGTTCGGTAGATCTGCTGGCAATGGTTGATGCGGCGGTGGCGCGCGGCGTGGACATCACGCTCGATCAATACCCTTACACGGCTGGTTCGACGGGCCTGACTGTCCAGTTCCCGCTGTGGAGCCGTGACGGGGGTAATGCCCGCCTGAAGGAGAGGCTGGCGGATCCGGAACTCCGCCGCAAGATCCATGATCACCTGGTGTACGAACTGACCGAGGTGCGTGGCCGCAATGACCCGGCGAATGTGCAACTGGCCTGGTGCGCCTGGGATCACGCGCTGGATGGTCAAAATCTGACTCAGATCCTTGAAAGCCAAGGGCGGGAGGTCAGCATTGCCAATGCGGCTGACCTCATCATCGAATTGCAGGAAGCGGGCGGTTGCCAGGCCATATACCACGCCATGCATGAAGACGATGTGGTCAATATCTTGCGCTTTCCGCGCACCATGATCGCGGCCGATGGCGGTGTCGAAATACCGGGCAATGGACACCCCCACCCGCGCAACTATGGCAGCTTTGCCCGGGTAATGGGGCGTTACGTCCGCGAATTGCAGGTGCTGCCCCTGCACACCGCCATTCACAAGATGACTCGCATGCCGGCAGAGCGTATCGGCCTGAACGAGCGTGGTCGGATTCGACCCGGTGCGATCGCCGATATCGTGGTCTTCGACCCGGCAACAATCGCAGACCGCGCAACATTCACCGATCCGCACCAGTATGCCGTGGGCGTGAAGCATGTATTCGTGGCTGGCCAGGCAGTGCTGCTGAATGAGCAAATGACCGGTGTGCGCCCGGGCCAGGTTCTGCGCTCGGCCTCTTATGAACCAGGAAATTGAGATGAAAATTATCCGGCAAGTCGGCCGATCGGCACTGGTCTTGGTGATACTGACGTTTGTTTTTTCTGCCTCGGCGATCCAGGCGCAAACTCGGCAGGCGCTGATCCGGTACGAGTCCGTGCATCACCCGGAGATCGCCCTGCATGGCATGGTCGTTTCCCAGAACGATATCGCGACCGAGGTCGGCCAAGCCATATTGCAGCAAGGCGGCAACGCCGTGGACGCGGCCGTGGGCGTGGGTTTCGCGCTGGCAGTGACGCTGCCGCGCGCCGGCAACCTGGGCGGCAGTGGATTCATGCTGGTGCACGTGGCCGAGGAGGGCAAAACCTACGCCCTGGATTACCGTTCGATGGCGCCGTTGGCCAGTAACCCGTCGCTGTTCAAAATGGCTGATGGTGAAATCGACTGGGATGCCCTGACCCATGGCGCGAAAGCGGCTGGGGTTCCGGGCACGGTGGCAGGCCTGCACGAGGCCTGGAAGCGCTGGGGGAGTTTGCCGTGGAAGGACTTGCTGGCACCCGCGCAGCAACTGGCAGCCAAGGGGATCGTCGTTTCCCATGACCTGGCTTACGCCTTGTCTGAAGGCGTACAGAGCATGGGGCAGTTTCCATCCAGCACGGCGGTTTACCTGCGCCCGGACGGGCAGGGCTGGCAACCGGGCGACCGCCTGGTGCAGAAAGACCTGGCCTGGTCCATTGGCCAGATCATGGAAGGCGGCGCGGATGCCTTTTATCGCGGGGAACTGGGTAGACGGATCATCAAGGCATTCGCCGCGGATGGGGGTCTGATGACACTGGAGGACCTGACCACCTACCAGGTCAAGGACCGCGAGGCCGTGGCCACCGATTATCGGGGCTACCGGGTGGTGTCGATGCCGCCGGTCAGCGCCGGCGGTGTCACTTTGATCCAGATGCTCAACATGCTGAGCCAATTCGATGTCGCGACGCTGGGTGCGGGTTCCGTGCAGCAACTGCACTTATTGGCGGAAGTCATGAAACGGGCAGCGGCCAACCGGCGGACCTGGCTGGGCGATCCCGATTTTGTCGACGTGCCGGTGACTGAATTCATCAGCATGGATGTCGCGAAGGGCATGGCCGCCCTGATCGACATGAACAAGGCCGCTGACGTCAAGGCGGTCGAGCCCTGGCCTCTGGGTAAAAAAGAGAGTCACGACACCACGCATTTCTCGGTGCTGGACGCGCAGGGCAACGCCGTGTCCAATACCTACACCCTGGGCCATTCCTTCGGTAACAGCTGGGTAGCTGCCGGCACCGGCATCCTGTTCGACAACCAGATGCGCAATTACAGTTACGGCAACGGTCCCGATCACCCCAACGCCCTGGTACCGAAGAAACGCATGCTCTCCACCATGACACCGACCCTGGTGCTGGACGGTGAGGGCAAGGTGTTCCTGGTGACAGGCACCCCCGGTGGCAGTTACATCATCAACGTGATTCTGCAGGTGCTGGTGAACGTGATCGACTTCGACATGAACATCGCTGAGGCTACCCACCGGCCGCGCATCTACCAGGGCTGGAACTGGCCGCAAATGGGCCTGGAACCCGGGTTCAGCCCGGACGTCATTGAGGCCTTGCAGGCAATGGGGCACCAGACACGGATCGAGAAGACCATGGGCAGCACGCAGTCCATCCTCTGGCGGGACGGAAAATTTTACGGAGCAGCCGACCCCCGGCGACCCGGCGCTGCCGCAGCGGGGTTGATGTACCCGCCTTCAGCACGCCTGAAGGCAGCAGTGGGCGAGAATTGAAAAAGGGTCAGGTAGATTAATTCCCCTTCGAGTCAGGCTGTTGGTTCATGCGGCATGCTCATGCTCGACTTCCCAGTTGGGAAAGACCAGTACTGCCGGGTGACAGCGCAACGCTCGGGCCAGTTGCTTGGCGCGCTCAACACCGAGCTTGATCCGGTCATTCTCGATGGCCGAAATGGTCGACTGGGGAAGCCCCGAGGCGTCTGCCAGCTGATTCTGACTTAGGCCTTGCAGCTCACGGATAATCCTGACCGACTCGCCAACAGAAACGACGACTCGCTGCCTGGCCGGTTGGTAATTGCTCATTTCATTTTTTGCGGTAGTCATGCGGTGTCACCTCGATAACATTTACCAGGACGCGACTTGCCTTGACCTGGTAAATCGCTCGATATTTCTGTCCCAGGCGGGAAGACCTGAATCCAGCCCGTTGTCCCTTGAGCGCTTCATCCCGAAATCCGTGGATAAGCCTGATGCCCGGAGGGCCAGAAATCGCCATGATATCTTTCCATTTCTCATAGCGCTTTAGAATGGCTTCAGGCGCCGATTTGAGCTGCCGGTCCAAATGCCTGTGTTCAAAAATCTGCCACATACTATATTAAATATATACTAAATAAAATATAGAAAAACGAACGAAATAAGAGTCGCGTGAGCTCGATTGGTTGAGGATGAGGAAAGAGCATTTCGTGCACTTTGCATTTTCGGCATGTGTCCGGCCATCTACCAATCGCTGTTATTTATGTCAGAAATTGTTGTCAATTGAACCGGGCCCAGAGCATCTGTACTGGCCGGCAGACAATTTTCCGGGTGGGTGTTGAGAAGTGAGCTGATATCGCAAATCGTTGTCAGTGGATTTGATGTTGCTGCCTGAGCGCCGGACCGGACCGATAATTCATCGAATCCTTTGATGGCTATGCTGTCCGCGTTGGAACAGGTATGGCGGTAAGTCAATAGAAAGCCGCCCTTATCCGAAGGTGCCTGGTGGTCTGAGCCCTGGACGCTGCTATACGCTTTTGCTGGTCCCAATGCCGAGGCGATTCAAGAGCTCAACCGGGCGGTCGACTTGGGGCACGACTGGCTGCGACAGTTATCAGCTACCGAAGAACTTCTTGACCGCCGCCTCCCAGTGGGAATCATCCATCCGGGCGATGGCTCCGATGCAGAGGATGGAATCCGCCGGTAGCTCTGGGTCAGTGTCCTTACTGGCAAATTCCTGGAACCGCTGAATTTCGTCCTGCAAGTAATTGACAGCGGATTTGCCGATCTTCAAGCGCGGTAATTCATCGTCCAGATTGCTCCCCTGTACCACGCAGATCCAGTGCTTGCCATAAGGGTTGTGTTCCAGTTTTCCGCCCTGGGCGCGTAACTCATCGTTCACCTTGACTACTTTTCCGCTCAGCGGGGCGTTGAAATGTGCCCGCCGGTGACCCTGGTTGACGCTGAACAGGTGCTGGCCGGCCTTGATATTCATGCCGATATTCGGAAACTCGATGGAATCGATCTTGCCAAACAGTTTCATGGCGAAGTCGTCCAGTCCCACCTTGGCCGTACCGTCTTCCTGGACGTTGGCCCAGCAGTGACCGTCGGAGATAAGTACTCCCCCGGGGATGGAAAACTCGTCCCGGACAGCGGCTTCTGTTTCGGTTGGTCCGACCACGTGCACCGCGGCTTTCAGCTGCCGCTGAATGCGGTCCTGGCGTTTGATCAGCGCCTGCCGCACAAACTTCGTGAGTTCGTCCTCGGTGAAAGGCTTTTCGACATAGTCCATGGCGCCGTGGCGCATACACTCGACTGCTGATTCGACGGTGGCGTAACCGGTGATGATGACCACGTCGATGTCAGGACGCATGTGTTTTGCGGACTTGGCCACGTCGACGCCCGACATGGCCGGCATTTTCAGGTCGGTGAAGACGAAATCGTAGTCGTGGATCTGGATCAGGCCCAGCGCCTCCTGACCGGTTTCCACCGTATCGACCGCGTAACCATCCAGCGCGAGGATTTTACGGAAACTGTCGAGTATGACTTCCTCGTCATCGACGCACAGAATGCGCGCCTTGGGTTCCTTGATCTCAACCCGCTTGAGTGTTTTGGACTCCCGGGTGAAATCCAGGTTGAGGCTTTCCTTCAGGGCTTCGGCGTATTCGTTCTTGCGCTTCATCTCCTTGATGCGGAGGAACATCTCCCTGGCGGCGATGTTCAGCAAAACGAACAGGACCATGCCGAGAATGATGGCAACGATAATGACGATCCTCATGGCTCTCTCCTTTGCCGCGCTTGCGCGCGGCCGGCTCAATCACTTTACAAACTCAACCAGCGCAGGTTGTTCTCCGGGTGTGACGGCAGAATCCGGTACAACCAGCCGCGAAAATAGGGATCTTTCTCCAGCAGCGATAAGTCCGATTTCACTTCCTCGTTGACCTCGAGAATGTCGCCGCCCATGGGGCACAAGACCTGGTGCCGCCAGCCATCCATCGATTCGACGGACGCGCAAAATGTGCCCTGAATCAGTTCCTCTCCGACCTCGTTCAATTCAATTGTCCGCATTTCCTTCACGGTCTTGAGGAACAGGTCGTTGAGCCCGATCCGGGCGGTTCCTTCGTCTTCCAGCATGACCCAGCTGATGTCGCCGAGGCGATAGAAATCCGACGGCGGTGAGACATAGGTCATGTCGTCTTCGTGACCGTTGCCGTTGGTGGTCGCGCGGCCTAACAGCGTGCCGCAGCGCAGGCTGCGGTACACCACGCCCAGCAGTTCGTCGGCGGTAAAGGGCTTGGGGATGTAGTCCGCCGCGCCCAGGTTCAGGCTCCTGACCGCGTTCTCCATGGTGGAGTAACCGGTCATCATTACCACCGGTGTCTCGTGGCCCTGGTTGCCCATTTCCTGCAGGAACTGGAATCCGTCCATTTCGGGCAGCATGATGTCGCACAACACCAGGCCAAATCTTTGTCGCGCCAGGAGCGCAAGGCCCCCCCGGGCGTTATCGACTGCTGTCACGGGCATGCCGTCCGCACCGCAGACCTTGACCACGGCCTGCGCAACCATTGGCTCGTCCTCGATCACCAGGATGTGCTTGTTGGTCGTCATGCCTGCACCGGTAACCGCACGATGAACGTGGTTCCCACATCGACTTCGCTTTCGACGGTGATCGTGCCGTTGTGGTTGTCGACGATGCCCCAGGACACTGCGAGTCCCAAGCCGGTGCCTTTTTGCCCCTTGGTGGTGGCAAAGGGTTCGAACAGCTTGGCGATCTGGGCCCTGGGAATTCCGCAGCCGTCATCCTCGATCCTGACTTCCACGAACTCGTCGTCCCAGGCCTCGTCCACCTGCTTCCAGCTATGCCAGCCGCAGCCCTCGGCGAGGCAGCCCTTGACCAGTCCCTTGAGCGGAACTTCGAACTGGAAGATGGGCGCACCGCACTTCGGGCATCCTTCATCTTCCGCGATCAGGGAGGCCTGACATTCCGGGCAGGCCAGATCCACGCCGCTCTCCAGGGCCGGCATCTCGCCGAGCTGGTGCCTGTCCGAGCCGTACATCGGGTCGAGATGGACCAAGCCCTCCTTATCGCCCTTGCGGTAGTGCATGGCGATAGAGGGCTTGCCGTCGATCTTGACTTTGCGGTCGATGAGGTCGTGACGCTTGCGGCACAGGGCGCGCTTGATCTGCACCACCCCCTGGGCCGTCAAGTGGATGGGTTTGCTGCTGACCCGGATGGTCCCCGAGCCTTCCCCGATGGCGTCGGAAGCATTGACCATCAGGTTGATGAATACCTGTTGGATCTGGTTGGCATCAACGGTCACCTGCGGCAGGTCTTTGGCCAGATCCATCCGCAATTCCACCCGGCCGATGGCCAGCTGATTGTCCACCACCCTGGTGGCCCTCTGAAGAATCTCATTGATGTCGGCCTTGCGTTTTTTGGGCACGGTCTGGCGCGCAAAATCAAGCAGGCTCTTCACGATTTCACGACACCGGATGGTTTCGTTGACGATGACTTCAAGATCCGCGCGCAGCTCGGGTTTCCCCTCTGCGCGTTTCAACAAATAGCTGCTGTTGGTCAGCACGGCGGTGAGCGGGTTGTTGATTTCGTGCGCCACCCCGGCGGCCAGGCGTCCCAGCGAGGCCAGCTTGTCAGACTGGAACAGTTGCAGACGGGCTTCGGCCAGCTTGTCGGTCATCGAGTTGAACGACTGACCCAGCTGACCCAGTTCGTCGTCCCGTTCGACCTTCACGCGATGAGACAGGTTGCCGCCTGCGACCTGGCGTGTGGCATTGAGCAGTTCTTCGACCGGGGAGTCGATCCAGCGACGCACCATCAGGCCAATGATCAGGCTCAGGATAAGAACCGCGCTGATGGCAAAAATCAGAACCCCCGTCCGGCTCGAACTCAGCTCTTCGTCCACCGCTTTCAACGGCACGGTGATGTCCAGGACACCAAGTACTATTTGGGTTTTGGGGTGCGCGTGGCAGTTGGCGGACCCGCAGGAATTCTCGTTGTAGATCGGGTTGATGACCCCGAGCAGCCGGCCGCTCTCAGGGGTGGGCCGAAAGATGCGGGTGCGGTGTTCCATCTCCAGCCGTTCCAGTGGTTTGCCTGCGGCGTGACACTGGAAGCAGCTCTCGGCGTTCTGGTCGACCATATGCCCGATATCGGTTTCATCTGAGGAGTAAATAACCTCGCCGGACTTGTTGAAGATCCGGATTCGGTCAATGCTTTCCTGGCCACCAATGCGGCGAATGCTGGCGTGAATACGATCGCGGTCGTTCTGCAGCATGTCCAGTCGCAGATCCGACTTGAGGTGTTCGCTCAGCTCGACTGCGTGGCGTTCCACTTCGGTCAGTAAGCTGTTGCGTTGCGCCTGGATGTTGAAATAGGCAAAGACGCCAAAGGCAATGAGCACGGTCAGCACCGCGCCCACGGTCAGCTTCAGCGCTAATTTTTGCCTCATCATGTCGCTGGTTCCGGCGCCATTTCCACGATTCCGATCAGCGCGGTTTGCGCCGCTTGTCCTTCGGTGGCGTCAGATAGCGCACCAGGAAAATGAACAGCGCCCAGAAGGACAGCAGCAGCACGTACTCCAGCGCCTTGGTTTCGAAAATGTTGATGTAGGTGAACGAGTCCATTTATTTACTCCTTCATCAATGACTGGTACTGAACACCGGCATACGGGTGACGATCCAGCGGAAGATCCAGATCTCGGCGCAGATCACCATGGCCGTGACCATGAATTCCTGCCAGCTTGGGAAATATCGGACTTCCTCGTACCAGTTGTAGGCAATTACCGACACGTTCAGGCGATTGACGATGATGCCAAGCAGGGCGAGAACGGATGCTGTTTTGATCACATTGAGGCTGCGATTGCGGTATCCGAAGGCGAACATGAAGCCCGGTACCAGGACGAAGCCCAGCACCTCGACCAGGTACCACTGCCCCCAACCATCATTCAGCATGTCCCACTGTTTGCCGTGAATGAACATCAGTGCTTTCAGGAAGTAGTAGACGAAGATCACCACGGCCGCGCCCTTTGAGAGGCCAAACAGGATGTCCTCGAAGGAGTACTTCTTGTCCGGGGTAATCAGCTTGCGGAACACCTTGTGGCTGATGGTGCTCTCGAAAATAATCATCGAGAGTCCGGCGTAGATGCTGGAAACGAAGAACAGCACCGGCGTGAATTCCGACCACCACAGTGGGTGGATTTTCGGCTTGGCCATGAGGAACAGGGCGCCCAGGCCCGACTGGTGCAGAATTGACAGGGTGATGCCGAGGATAACGGTGACCAGGGTCAGTTTGTGCAGGAACCGTTTGACCTTTTGCCAGTTGAGCCACTCGGCGATGACCGGCGAGAATTCGACGAAGGTGGCGACCATGTAAATCATGAAATGCCAGCAGATCAGGAACAGCACCGAGGCGAAACCGAAGTCGTTGCCGATAAACGGGTTCATCGCATGCCAGGGTCGGCCGATGTCGAAAATCAACGCGCCGCCATAGAAGGCGTAGGCCAGCAGGCCGTTCAGTACCGTGACCTTGGCGATGGACTGATACTTTTCGACCTTCATCACATAGACCACGAAGGTGATCACGTAGGCGCCGCCGGCCAGGGCCACGCCCGTAACTACGTCGAATCCCAGCCACAGCCCCCAGGGTGTGTCCTGCGACAGGTTGGTGACCGAACCCAGGCCGTAGATGAAGCGCACCACCAGGATTCCCAGTCCGCACAGGATGATGGGGATGGAAATTACGTTGAACGGGGTCAGGAATTTGCCGCGAGGCTTCATCTCCGAGAGCACGAAACGGACGAAGCTGCGGAAGTCAGAAGCAACTGCCGTGGTGGTGTTCATTGGTCACCTCCGTCGTAGCCGGAGTCGAACTCGTCTTTTTCGCCGTTCCCCGCCTGGGTTAATCCATTCAAGGCCATCAGGAAGGCCGGGACGCCGAACAACACCGCGGGCACTGCGTAGAGAAATTCACGGGTGTACTCGGGGTAGGGCGTGCGGCCCAGGTCCGTACGGAAGCCGATCTGTTCGAAAGGCACGGCCGAAAGGTAGATATAGCCGGTGCCGCCAACTTCATGCTCACCGTAGATATGATGCACATAGTCATCCGGGTGGCTGTAAATACGATGCCGGGCGATCTCCAGGTTCTTGATCTGGGTGCCAAACATCAATGCGTCGGTGGGGCAGGCCGACACGCAAGCGGGTTTCTTGCCTTCCTCGATGCGCTCGAAGCACATCGTGCATTTCATCAGCCTGGGGTTCCAGTCGTTGTACTCGAATTTGGGAATGTTGAACGGGCAGGAAACCATGCAGAAGCGACAGCCGATGCACTTGCCGCCGTCCCACGTGACCGGGCCGTTTTCGTGCTTTTTCATTGCCTCGGTCGGGCACGCCGAACCGCAGGCGGGCTGATGGCAGTGCATGCATTGGTGCTTGACGAAGACCGGTCCTTTTTCGGTCTCGTACTGATTGACCACCATGTACTGCTGGTCACTGGTCTTGCGCGGTCTTTGCAAGGCCTCATCGTTCAGTAGATCGGGCACCAGCAGGTCCCAGGTCTCACCGCAAGCGACCTCACAGGCGCGGCAGCCGATGCAGCGCGTGGTGTCCACCAGGATGCCAACGAATTCTTCCGCATCCAGGTTAGCCCTTGGCTCCGCGTTTACGGGTTCTGCGGCCAGTGCCGCGCCTCCGGCAACCAGTGAGGTCTTGATGAAGTCTCGTCTGTCCATGTCCGCTCCGTCGATCAGGTTCTTGGCCAGTCGCGAGTCTTGTGCGCCACGGCCGTCAACTTGCTGCGGTTCAATCTTCCTGTTGTATTTCGTGGCAAGAGCTACAGCCCTTGCTGGCCTCGGGGCCGGTTCCTGACTGGTGGCATTTCCAGCAACTCTTGTGTGTCACCACTTTGGAACTGAGGGTTTCGTCGGCGATGTCGTTGGGGTCCGAGTGGTGGCAGTGTGAGCACTTGTAAAACGCGCTGCCGGACGCGGCCGCTTCGCTATGACAGGTCTGGCAATGAATCCAGGTCGAGTCCAGGTAGTCTCGGTGCGGAGTCTCCAGCACCGCTGCCTGGATCTGATGGTGGCATTGCTGACAGCCCATTTTCACGTGTTTTGCATGTGGAAAACGAACGTCACCCACCTCGGATGGGTAAAACACTTCCGCCGGCGGCATGGCAACCGGGCCTGCCGCCAGGGTTTGCTGACCAGGTCCTGAAAGAGCAAACAGGAAAATCAGGAAGAAGCTCGCAGAAACCAGGAGTTTTCGCATCGTTATTCCAACCATTTCCGAAGGGTGAGCCGCCTCGCGGCGACTGGCCATTCAAACCTGTAAAAAGGGTTCCGAGAAGCGGATCAGCAACTGGACGTCCCGGGAGCGCGCGGCCGCCGGGTCGTCCTGTGCCGTCGCCGTGGTAGCCTCATTCGCCAGTGTTCCGTAGCGATCGAGCTCCGACTGGTACCAGTTCACTGCATCCTGCCCAATCTTCAGCCGAGGCAGTTCGCCGGCCAGGTCGGAAGGCTCCAGTTCGCATAGCCAGCTCTGTTCGAAGGGCCTGGCTGCCAGCCACTCGGGGTGCTCGGCATGCTCGCTGTTGATGGCCAGCACCGTGCCGCTGACGGGGGCGGGGATACTCATCCGGTGGTCGCCGTATTGCACTGCGAAAAGTGGTTCGCCACGCGCGACCTGTTGGCCCACCGTGGGCAGTTCGACCCGATCGACCGTTCCGAAGATCTTGCGCACCAGGTCGTCGATGCCGGCACGGACCTTGCCATTCAGAGCCAGCTGCGCCCAGGCGTGCTGCGGCGAGACAAACACGCCGGCAGGCACGTCCAGTTCAAACCGCGAACCGGAAGCCTTCATGCCGGGTTTGACCAGGCGTATCCGGGGCGTGGCTTCCCGTTCGAGTCGATCCTCACGCTTGATCACGGCCTCGCGCACGAAATTCAGCAATTCGTCTTCCGTGAAAGGTTTTTCGACATAATCCATGGCGCCGACCTTCACAGTTGCAACGGCTGTATCGATGGTGGCATAGCCCGTGATGACGATGACGTCGATATCGGGACGCAGGTGCTTGACGGCCCGGGTGACCTCGACCCCGTCCATTCCCGGCATCTTCAGGTCGGTGAAGACGAAGTCGTAATCACGCTGGCGGATCAGGCCGAGGGCTTCGGCACCATTCTCGACGGTGTCGATACTGTATCCGCCGAGCACCAGTACCTTGCGGAAACTGTCCAGGATGGCTCTTTCGTCATCGACAGCAAGGATCCTGGCCCTCGGTTCATCGAGTGCCACGCGCTTCAACGTTTTGGACTCTTCGCTCACATCCAGTTGCAGGCCTGCCTGGAGCGCGCGTTCCCGTTCCTTCAGGGTGCGTTCGTGGCGAACCTTGTTGAGCAGCATGCGCAGCAAAAGGTCGACCACGATAAAGACGATGATGGTGGTGATGACAATGGAGGTGACGATCATTGATCAATCCTCCTGGTGATGAGAGGAGTTGTGCTTGACCAGAACCCGTCGGTGAGGCCAGGGACAAGTGGGGCAGGCTGAGATTGAGAAGCCTGCAGGGCAGGTGACGGTGGCACTTTCAGGGTCCGAACGATGGCCGGAGTCTGGAGCTTTTTATTCCGGCCATGCCTTTCGGCAAATGGCCAAACCATGGATTTGAATCCGTTTTTCTCTTGGTGGGAATGATTATCGCCCAAGGCGTCGGGGGCTTAACTGATTAAGGTCAATAAACTATTGATATAGCGCAAAAAATAAGGTATTTCTTATGCATGTAAATGCGGGGAAAACGGCGTCTACCGGGCGCGAATTTCGCCCAGGGTGGCCTCGTTGCGCTGCTGGATTTCTTCGACGAAGGCCAGGAATTCCGGCGTCTGCCGGATGGGCAACCAGGTGAAATCCGATCCAGTCATCATTTCGCTGAAATCGCGGTGTCCGGCAGCCAATGCCAGTCGAAGGTGCTCGGTTGCCAGGCCCGCATCGCCCTGGGCCGCAGCCATACGGGCTTCGAGGACTGAGGCAATCCGTGATTCACGGCGCAGTTGCAGGATTTCTTCCAGCAGACTCTCCGCACTCGTCAGAGCCTGTTCCCGTATCGTTGTCTGACCTGCCAGCCCAGCGAGCACGGCAATAGTGAGTTGCCGTCGGAAGCCATATCCCCCCCAGTCATCGCTGTCCGAATTCATCGCTTCGTCCAGGGCATCATCGTAACGCCCCTCAGAGACAGCCAGTTGTATGCTTCGGTACGTCCTCGCCCAGGTTCTGGCCTCAGCATACCTGCGTAAATATCCCCGGTAGCCTTCCACGTTACCTTTGAGCAGCTCGAACTCTGCAGCCTCGTCATAGGCGCGCTCGGGGGCGAGTTGTTGCATACGGTCCAGGGCCTCGCCCGCCTCGGGGACGGCGCCCAGGTCCATGTAAGCCTCGAACTGGCTCTGCCAATTCGAAAAACTGTCAGGGTCGAGTTCGGCAATGGTTCTCGAGATGTTCAATGCCTCGCCGTAGTTACCCAGGCTGAAGTGAACGGATTTGAGTGAGTTCATCAACCCAAAATCCCGTGGCCAGCTTTCCAGCGCCCGCGTCAATAATTCGATCGCTTCAGGGTACCGCTCTCCATCCTCCAACACCCAGGCCATGATTCGAAAGGCCTCCGGGTTCAATGGGTCGAGGTCCATAGCCTCGCGTGCCGCGATCATGGCTGGGCCGAGTTCGCCACTTATGGACAGCCCCTGGGCATATACCATCAAGGTGTCGGCGTCGTTGGGGTTGAGGTCCAGGGCTTTCTGAAACAACTCCAGCGCGGCTTCGTTCCGGCTCCGGTTCCGGTAAAACTCGGACATTCCCAAGGCCGTGTAACCATCCGCCAGCTTTGGGTCAGCCTCGATCGCACGCCGTGCAGCAGCCTCGGCATTGGGGACGGTCTGTTCCAGCAGGGCGCCGCTGCGCGACTCCAGCAGCCAGGCGCGCGCCAGGCGGGCGTGAGCGAGAGCAAACCCCGGTTCCCGCTCAACCACGGATTGCAAGAGTTCGATGGCTCGCTTCACGTCCTGCGTGCCGCGTCTAGCGATCAGTGTTTGCGCTCGCAGAAAATCATCGAAAACATCGGTGGCGACGACTGCGCTGGTCGGCGTATCGTCCAGCAGGGTCAGCTTGAGCGCGCCCACCACGCTGTTGGCGATCTCGTCCTGCACGGCAAACACGTCATCGAGGGTCCGATCATAGGTTTGAGACCACAGGTGATAGCCATCTTCCACCTTGATCAACTGGGCTGTAATTCGGACCCGGTTGCCCACACGCTGCACGCTGCCTTCCAGCACGTGGGCGACGCTCAGCTGTTCACCGATGACACGAATGTCTTCATTCAGGCCCTTGAACTTGAATGATGAGGTTCGCGCGGCAACCTGCAGTTCCGGAATCCGGGCCAGCAGGTGCAGCAAAGTCTCGGAAAGTCCGTCGGAAAAGTACTCGTTGTTCTGGTCCTGGCTCATATTGACGAATGGCAGAACCGCGATTGACTGACCTTCCGCGGCCGCTTTCGCCACGTCAGCAGATTGAACTTCGGCTGGTACCGGTTTGCTTATCGCCGCAACGGTTGAATCGGCTTCACTTGTTTCAGGCGCAGGCCCGCCCAAAAATTGATTGATCCCAATGAAGCCCAGTACCGCGATCAGCAAAATGATGATCAAGCGATCGAGTTTGCGCTGAATTGCACCCTGGGACGCAGCCGAATGATCGACTTCGACTTCGCGCTTGATGCCTTCGGGCGTGATCTCAAAGGCCCAGGAAAACGCCAGCACAAACGGGAACGCGGCAATCAACAGGCCGAAGATGAACCGCAAGGTCCAGTCTGGGACCAGCAGCACCTCAAAAATCAGATCTGCAATTTGCAGCAGCAGCCAGGCACTGATCCCGTAAAAGATCGCTACCCGGAAGACGTTGCGGCGCTTGAGTTCAGTAAATAACGACAAGAAAAATACTCTGGATTCCGGATTTGAGCGCTAGCGTACCCGCTGGGGCGCGTTTTGCCAAAGGCTGTGGTGTATTCAGTCGGTCAGCAGGTAGTTGACCGCAACAGGCGCCATCTTGGCGTTGTCGTGATCGGCTCCCGGCACTGTGACGAGCTGCCAGTTGAACGGCACATTCAGACTTTCTGCCGCCTGCTGGCCCTGTTCGAAGAATAGATGCCCGCGTGCGTAACGATGAGGCCCTTGCAGCAGCGCTTCGGGCGACTGGTTCAGGTTGGCCTGATCGGTCAGGACATCGGCGTCACCCAGCAGGATCGTGATGGGCATCTTGAGGATCTTTGCCAATGCGGCTTCATCCACCTGTGAGTTGGCCAAGCCGTAGGGAAAATCGATATTGAAATCGGGCATGGTGTACCAGCCCGCGTTGGCTGCCACCACGCGGGTGACCGGGGCGTCGGGGTAGTGCATCAGGAATCGATGCACGAACTGGCTGCCGGCCGAGTGGCCGTACAGGGCGAAGCGCTCCGCCTTCATGCCAAATCGTTCACGAACGTCA
>JAHEFS010000175.1 GCA_024640045.1 Chromatiales bacterium
GCGTGAACCAGCGCAGTTCGTAGCCTTTAGCGGATGCGACAAAGAAAGCCGTCTCCGACAGGTTGTTTTCCGCCGCGATGGCCAGCAACAGGCTGTCGTCCAGCCAGCCTGGAAGCGGGCAGACAGCCGCGGGATTGCCCTCGAACGGGCGGCTGGCGAAGGCGTCTACCTGGTATTGCTTGAGTCTCATCATCGATGGCCCGGGCTCTGAAGATCAATATTGTCAGCAAAAACGCAAGCCAATGCACGCCGCAGACGTACCATCACGCTTTCCTGTAACTGATAGGGGTCATCGTCCGTTTCGTCTTTTTTCCAGTATGCCATTACCCGTCCGCATGAAACCTGACCGCGATGAGATGGAATATCGGAGCGTCCGGCTGTCCAAACGAGGGTCAGGAACTGCCGGGTTGATGACCATTCCTTCGCAGTCGGGCCCGCCTGGCCATCATGTTGAGACCCTCTACGAACGCCGAAAATGCCATTGCCGCGTAGATGTAGCCTTTTGCCACGGGAGCGCCGAAACCGTCGGCGACAAGCGTCGTGCCGATCAACAGCAAAAAGGCCAGCGCGAGCATCAGGATCGTCGGATTGGCATGAACGAAGTTCGCCAGCGGGTCCGCCGCCAGTAACATCGTCATCACCGCGATGACGACCGCAATCACCATGATCGGAATGTGCGGCGTCATGCCAACGGCGGTTATGATACTGTCAAGCGAAAAAATCAGGTCCAGCAGCAGGATCTGACCGATGACAGCGGCAAGGCTGGTTGCGACCACGGCCGGGTTCAGGCGATCCGGGCCGGGTTCCGGGTCGACCGAGTTATGGATCTCGGTGGTCGCCTTCCAGATCAGGAACAAGCCGCCGGTGATCAGGATCAGGTCGCGCCACGAAAATGACTTTCCCAGCACTTCAAATACCGGCGCCTTGAGCTTAATGATGATGGCAATGGTGGCAAGCAAGCCCAGCCTCAGGACGAGCGCTGCCGCAATTCCGATTCTTCGCGCCTTTGAGCGCAGATGCTCGGGCAACTTGTTGGACAACACCGAAATAAATATCAGGTTGTCGATGCCCAGCACGACTTCCATCGTGGTCAGCGTCGCCAGGGCAAGCCATGCTGCCGGATCTGCTATGAGGGAAACCAGGTAGTCCATTTACATCTCACAAGTTTTGCGTTTAAACATCATCGATGATTGCCACTCAGAAAGTGCTGGTCGTGTTGATATCGAATGCCACTGAGTGAATTTAACCAGCATGCTGGCGGGATACATTCTAACGCTTTGTCACGAAGCGCCACTTTTATTTTTCCCGGCAAATGGTCGGGGGCGGACCCAAAGCCAACTCAGTAGCACCAAAATCCCAAACGTGGTGTAGCAGGCAATAAACACCCAGGCGGGCGCCTGGTAGTACAGAAGTTTCTCCAGCCAGTGTGAGATGAAAGTGCCCGCATACGCAGCATCGCCGGCCTTTGAACGAAGTTCCATTTCCCATGTGGTCAGCGGACAGATCACACCCAGCCATGACTGCAGAACCACAACCGTGACACCCACCAGGTGGGCCAGGCGGAACCAGGGGTTTCTGACCCAGGCCCAAGAAAAAATTTTTCCGGCAAGGATCAGCAGCAAACCGGATACGACGAAGATGACAAATAGAAAGTGGGTGAACAACAGCATATCTGCGACTGCAAGGTAGATGTTCATTGATGGCACCTTTAAACCAAATGTCTGGACCAACCGGCTCCGGCATCGCTGGCATATGCCTCCTGCCGCCCTACGAGTGTCTGAAGCGCGGCATCCTTGCGCGTCACTGCCTGTTTAGAGCCACCCCCGCCACCGGACCAGTGTGTAAAGCAGGCCCGCCAAAAAGAGACTGCCGAAGATCTGCTTGTTATACCGGGCCAGCCATAGCGGAAGGTAAATATCGAAGTTGTCCTGCCGTTCGTCGGTGTAGCGTGCGGCGATGCCGGTGAGTGGGCAACGCCAATGGTTGGCCAGGATGATCAGTACCTCGACGAATACGATGGCGATCAACACGAGCGCAGTGCTGAACTCGCCGCGCCAGGCACAGACGGGGATGAAGAGGATGCAGCCCGCGAATAAGGCCCAGGCGATCGTGTGTCCAATCCTGATTGCGCGGAGCGTTGTTTGCGGACTCATTTTGGCATATTACCACTAAGCATTATGGCGAAAAATCCAGGTTGTACAGCGCCTGAATTAACCGGCTTGCGCAGGGGTTCGGGCTGGACAGGGGAATTGATGCTCATGTGCGGACCGCGGGTGACCGCAAACCCGGACGTTCCCGATTATTTCTGGGAACTGCCCCACGATTCCTGAGGTTAGGAAGGAAACAACATTCAGCTTTTGCCAACTTTTCAGGTCCTCGGCAACGACTATTGCCACTTTGGTTTCAAATTCCACAAGTATTCCTTGGCAGTTGATATACACATATCGTTTGAATCAAATGGCGCGCTTTATGGGGCCCGGTTTCAATGATTTGGCAGGCCTCAATTGCGGCAGCCATGAGAGCCAGAGTTCGACAATGATCAGTGGGACGACCCAGGACGCCCACTCGCGTGTTGCGTCTCTCAGGTCTTCGTCCTTCACGTAGAAAAACAGCTGATCCTGAAAGTCATACATCAACCGAAGCCACACGAGAAACAAAGCCAGTGTGTAGCTGCGGATCATGAAAGCGCGGTGAGATGCAAAGTTCCTTGCGACCGCTGTACGCCAGGCGGCCAAGGTTAAGAACAGCCAAAGCAAGCCGGTAATGACGATGGACAGACGTGATCCTTCGTATTCACCGCGGCACGTAACACTGTTCGCTGCATGCTTTTGTTAGGCTTTAGTCTCGTCATCCTCAATGGCTGCTGCTGGCTGGCTTGTGCTTGAAGAACATGATGCAGGCCACGATGAACACTAGCAGCACCGCTGATGCGGAGTAGCGACTCAACGCGAGACCACCGGCCGCGACCGGCTTGTCGAGAAAATCGCCGACCACAGCACCAAGCGGGCGTGTCAACACAAAGGCTGCCCAGAAGAGCAGGGTGTGCGAGATGCCGGACCACAGGTATGCACCGGCAATCAGTATCAATAATGCACCGAAGACGACCGCAGCCCCCAGGTAACCAAGATTGGCCGTATCCGCAGTCCAGTCCCCGAGCGCGGTGCCCAGGGTTTGCGAGAACATGATTGTCGCCCAGTAGAACATTTCGGACCTGGGCGTGGTCACCGACGTCACGGATACTGTACCCATCGCGCGATACCAGATCGCGATCGATGCGAGTAGAAGTACCAGCAGGAGCACACTGCCACCCGAGTAGCCGATACCGAGGGACCGGGTCGCATAATCGGCGAGCGTGGTGCCAACGGTAGTCGTCGCGATTATGGTGGTCCAGTACACGTACGGGCGGAAATGTGTGGCGGCGATCTGCACGCCTACTGCAGCGACAAACAGCGTGGCGAAGATGCCGGTTGCAGCGAGGTAACCGACACCCATTGACATCGAGACCGCATCGCCGCCGGTTTCGCCCAGCGTGGTAGCGGCAATCTTGATGACCCAAAATAGCAGCGTCACCTCCGGCACTTTGCTGGCCTTGTAGTCTGGCGTAGCGTTCACATCATCTCCTTAAGGGCGGAAGACACGGGTCCTAACGTTCACAATAACCGGCCGGCGTTGTGCATGCACAGCGTGAACCCAAAGACGCATGCCTTTGGGCGGTCGGTGTTGATTGTGTTGTTAGAGCTTAATGACCTCAACTTCATTGTTGCCATTTTTGACTGGCCACCACTTTGCCATGTTGAGAACATCCTCAAATGCTTCGTTTGCGTGGCACGTGGTGACAATGTGGTGGCTTTTGTCAAATCGCACCGGATCGGTGAGGAAGAGATCCATAGCCAAATCCCACTGCTCGCAGTGCTTTCCCCAGGCACAGAATAGCTCGATCTTTCTTTTGTACAGGCTATTGAGCAAAACCTCATGCTTCGGCATGTATTCCTCGTCGGTCGCGAGTAAGACCTTCTTAGCTTGCATGTCTAAAACTCTAACGTTTGAGAAAAGCGGCGCCTGCACAGCAGGCGTGCGTTTTTAATGATTTGTTATATACCGGGTTAATCACCTACAGAATCCTCCAGAACTTCGGAAACCCACTGATTTATGCTTTTGTGTTCAGCTGTAGCCTTGTCTGCAATTTTGCTGTGCAATTGGGGTGGAATTCGGAGATTAAATTTACCGGAATATGTTTTTGTCGGGTATATTCCCTTTTCCTCACAAACCTGGAGAAATACAGCTA
>JAHEFS010000176.1 GCA_024640045.1 Chromatiales bacterium
CCGGTCTGCGGTGTGATGGACCGGCTGCGATCCACCTCGGACTCAAGCTTCAGGCCTTCGGGCGTCATCTCGAAGACCCATGCGAACACCAGCGTGCCAATCAGTCCAATGACGGCCAGGATGGCCAGCGCCTGTACGATCCAGTTGGGCGCGTCGATCAGGTCCAGGCCAAAGTCCGCGGCCTGCAGAAGCACCCAGGCCAGCAGGAGGTAAGCCAGACCCACCCGGATCACGTTTCTGCGCTTGAGTTCGTTTAACAGGCTCATGGATCAGTCACACTCGAAGTCATCATCGTTTGTCGGCCGACACAGGTCGGGCCAGCCGCGCTCGCGCCACACGTCCATCAGCCTGTACGTCTCCACGTGCTCCGCCATCAGGGGATGCTGCCGGAACCAGCGGCTGTATTGCCACCAGACGAAGCCAATGGTCGTA
Source organism: Chromatiales bacterium (assembly GCA_024640045.1). Classification (GTDB taxonomy): domain Bacteria; phylum Pseudomonadota; class Gammaproteobacteria; order Xanthomonadales; family SZUA-36; genus WTJD01. Next base: position 433 of record JAHEFS010000176.1, read on the forward strand.
TCATCGAACCGGTAGATTTCCTGCATCGTGGCGTACCACGCTTCGGGTTTCTTCAACAGGTATTGGGACATATTTGCCCAGTACTTCTTGTAAAGTTCTGACGGTGCAGTAGCTTCGATGAGTGCCTGTGCTTCTTCGGGTGTGATCTGGCCCAAATAGAGTTGCAGCGCTGTTCGAAAGAACGCGACCCCGGGCCCCATTTCTGCAAGCACCTCGAAGGCCCGGTCGTACTGACGTGTCTCGACTCCGTAAATCAGAACGGCCTGCGCGGACGGTCCGCGGCCAAAGCGAACGCCTTTCAGCGCCGGGTCCAGCGCTTCTTCGTAGCGTTGGTTCAGCGCCAGCGCTCGTGCCAGCCAGTCCAGGTTGATGCCGGCAACCGGGTCGAGTTCCACCGCGCTTTCGAAATGCGCCAGCGCCTCGGCCAGGTAACCGGCCTGGAGCAGCGTGATGCCCATCCACAGGTGACCCGGGGCATTGCGGGGATGCTCGACCAGAACAGCCTCATAGAGATTAAGCGAGTCGACCCAGCGCAGGTCGCGCTGGGCGGCTTGTGCCAGCGCGAGTTTCGGTTCGGCCAGTCCCGGGTCGAGTTCGAGTGCGCGCTCGGCCGCCTCCATGGATGGGGCCTTATATTCATCCCAGTCCATGCCCAGGTAATTCGGGAACACCACGTAGGTCATGGCAAGCGTGCCCCAGGCCTGCGCGAAGTCGGGATCGAGTTCGACCGCTTGCAGCAGCAGGCGCTCCGCTTCCCTCAGGCCTATGCCTCTCTGCTGGAACAGGTAACGTCCCTGGAGGAACAGTTCGTAGGCCTCGAGGTTCTGGGTCGGCGTTTCCTGCTCCAGCGCCGACCCCAGCACCACTTGCAGGGCGTCTACGATATGGGACGCGATCTCGTCCTGGATGACGAAGATGTCTTCCAGTTCGCGGTCGTAGGTTTCCGACCACAGGTGGGTATCGGTCGTCACATCGATCAACTGGGCGGTCACGCGGACCTTGTTGCCGGACTTGCGGACGCTGCCTTCCAGAACGTGGCCTACTTCCAGCTGCCGGGCAATGTCCTTGATGTCGGTGTTCATGCCCTTGAAGGCGAAGCTCGAGGTGCGCGAGGGCACGCGCAGGCCGTCGATGCGCACCAGCAGGTTGAGTAATTCCTCGGAAATGCCATCGGAAAAATACTCGTTGTCTGCATCGGCGCTCATGTTGACGAACGGCAGCACCGCGACCGAGGGCGTGGCTTCTTTTGTGGCTTCGGGTGCTGATTCCGCTTCCGCCGGTTCATCCCGGGTAGAAACAAGCTCAGTCTGCGCGGTTACATCGGGTGAGAGCGTTGCTTCCGTGTCGCTTGAAAACAGCCACTTGTCGAGTGCGAAGTACACCAGGGCCAGGGCCATTACCGTGACGATCAGCTGATTCAATTTGCGAGCCGTTGCCGATCGGGTGGCTTCGGCGACCTCGATGTCGCGTTCCTTCTTGATACCGTCCGGGGTGATCTCATAGGCCCAGGTGAAGAACAGGGCGGGTATAAATCCAATGATCAGGAAAAAAGCCAGCAGGGAATCGGCCCAGTCGGGCAGGTGCAGGGTCTCCTCCAGGGTGTTGCCGACCTCGATCAGCAGCCAGCCAGTGACCAGGTAGGCCGCGGCTACACGAAATACGTTACGGCGCTTGAGCTCAGTAAACAGGCTCATAAAGTACGGTCCAGCTCGATGGGTTCCCAGCCGAGTTTGGCCCGTTCCCGGTTGATGATTTCGAGGTTGCGCTCCTGAATCGCCTCGAAGCGTGGATCGCCTTCCAGTGGTTGGAGCGCCGGCATGCCGTCGGTAAGCCGGGGGCTGAACAGATAGCCACCCTCAACCGATTCGGAGAGCTTGTCCAGCGCCAATTCCTCATCCCCGGCCAGCATGTGGAAATAGGCTTCCGATTCGAGCAGCACATAGTTATTTGCGCCCTGCCGGCGTTGAGTGCTCAGGTTTTCCTCCAGCAGGCGCATGGCTGTGTCGAAGCGCTCTTCGTTACCGACGCTGCGGTAGGCATGGGCCATCAGAGCCAGCTGCATGTGGCCGAATCCTGACAGGCTGGGGAACTCCGTTATCCAATCCTCCAGGTTTGCCCAGCGGGCCTCGAAAAACTCGACCAGCTCCGCGTACCGGCCTGAGCGCCCCAGCAAGTGGAATACCGAAGGAATATCTTGCCCGCTGGCCGCCAGTTTGTAGGCCAGCAAGGTGGCCTCTTCCGTACGCCCCAATTGTTGAAGTGCTGCGACCCTGAATTCGTCGCCATTGAGTTTGAGTACCTCTTCATAATTCCTCAGACTGAACAGGTTCAGTGCGTATGTAAAACGAAATCCGTTGTCGTTCGGCAATTGTGTCCAGGCTTCGCGGACAAGAGGGATCACGTCGCCTTTACGGCCCTCAAACTGCATGATCATGGCTTCCTGCGCCAGGACTTTGGGATCATCGGCGAACAAAGTGCTGGCACGCCCATGCACATCACGCGCTTTGTCAAACTGGCCGGCGCTGCAATAGCGCAGAATCAGGTTGCTGAGTGCGGGCCGGTACAGAGGGTCCCGTTCCACCATCTGCTCCAGGATACCGATGGAGTCGCGCAGTCTTCCATGGTCCGCCATGATTCCCTGCAACCAGTTGCTGGCATCGGTCAGGTTGGGGTTGATGGCCAGAGCGCGCTCCAGTGGCTCGATGCCATTGAGTCGTTCACCGCGGTTGGTGGCCTGGCCCCAGTAAAGTCCCAGCGCCGCCCAGGCTTCGTCGAGGTCTTTGCCCAGCTCCAGCGCCTGGTCGATCCAGAGTTTCGCATTGCGCCGACTCTGTTCGTTGGGGATGGTGCCGTACTCGTCCACCGACAACAGCAGTTCGGCCACAGCGCGTTGGGCCAGGGCGGGCGCGAATCCAGGATCGAGTGCGATGGCCCGATCCAGCTGCGCTGCCGCCGTTTGCAGTGAGGATTCGGTGCGCTCGCGCATGTTCTGCTTGGCTAATAGGTACAGATCGTAAGTAACCGTGCTTGCCGGCGCCTGGGTGGCGACCGGCGCATCCAGCAGGGCCGTTTTCAGCTGGCCCAGGATGGCATTGGCGATTTCGTCCTGGATGGCGAAAACGTCCTTCAGTTCACGGTCATAGGTATCGGACCACAGGTGAAAGCCATCCTTCACCTGGATCAACTGGGCGGTGATGCGCACATGGTCACCGGCCTTGCGGACCGAGCCCTCCAGGATGTGATTGACGCCCAGCGCTTCGCCGATCTGGCGCAGGTCCTGGTTCTGCCCTTTGAAAGCGAATGAAGAGGTGCGGCCAGCTACTTTCAGCTCTTTAACGCGGGCCAGGGCATTGAGGATTTCTTCCGATATGCCGTCGGAGAAGTATTCCTGCTCAGGGTCCGATGACATGTTGACGAAGGGCAGCACGGCGATGGATTTATCCTCGCTTTCAAGTTCCCCGGCCGCGGGATCAGGCACAGTCAGCGAAGAATCCTGGTTTTGCCCCGGCGCTACGGTGCTGTTTTCCGCGGGCCTAAAACGATCCAGTACGAGCAGCGCCACGGCGACGACGAGCACGCTGATGATGGCGCGATCCAGTTTTTTACCGGTCTGCGTGGTGATGGAACGGCTCTGATTGACTTCGCCCTCTTTTCTCAGGCCTTCCGGGGTCATTTCGTAGGCCCAGGCAAACAGTATCGCCAGGGGAAAGCCGATCAAAAGCACCACCAGGACGGCCTTCATGACCCAATCTGGCGCCCCAAAATTCTCCAGCAGCAAGTCAGCTACCTGGGCGAGCAACCAGGCAGTAATGCCGTAGGCGATGCCCACCCTGAACACATTTCT
>JAHEFS010000065.1 GCA_024640045.1 Chromatiales bacterium
CGGTTCCGCCGCAGGGCGGCCGCAAACACCCGCAGCAGGAATTCCTGCAGGTCGATACCAGCCAGATCCTGTTCATCTGCGGCGGCGCCTTCGCCGGCCTGGAAAAAGTTATCCAGGCACGCTCAAGCGCAACAGGCATCGGTTTTGGCGCCGAGGTGAAGAGCAAGGACAGCGTGGCCGACATCGGCAAGGTGCTGGAGGACGTCGAGCCCGAAGACCTGGTGAAATATGGCCTGATTCCCGAGTTTGTTGGACGTCTGCCGGTGGTCGCGACGCTGCATGAACTGGACGAAGAGTCACTGGTCCGAATTCTGGTTGAGCCCAAAAATGCGTTGATCAAGCAGTACGGCCACTTGTTCTCCATGGAGGGAGCCGAACTGGACATCCGTGAAGAGGCCCTGCGAGCCATTGCAAGGCGGGCCATGGCCCGGAAAACGGGTGCGCGAGGGTTACGCACCATCCTGGAGAGTGTTCTGCTGAACAGCATGTACGAGCTGCCTTCTCTGGAGGGCGTATCCAAGGTGGTGGTGGATGAAACCGTCATCGAGGGCGAAGCCGAGCCACTCATCCTGTACGAAAACACCCCCCAGAGCAGGGCTGCAAGCGAGTAACACCCAGCAGCCTTGACCTGTAAAGGCGGCTTGAAAAAGCCGCGACAGCATCAATATTTCCTTCATCCGATATGGTAGCGACCAGTCATGGGCACGCTGCTGTTATGCTTGAGCACCGGAGTCCGCTGATTGCAGGCTCCCGAAACCCAGAGAACCCCGATGTCCGAATCTGATCAGACCCTCACCATGTTTCCCGGCGCATCTCAGCCCACGCCGGTGCTGTCATTGCGCGATGTGGTGGTTTACCCCTACATGGTCATCCCGCTATTCGTGGGGCGCGAGCGCTCCATCCTGGCACTCGACCAGGCAATGAATGTCGACAAACGTATTGTCCTGGTGACGCAACGCAGCCCTGATGTGGATAGCCCCGAAATTCACGACCTGTACGAGGTAGGTACCCTCGCCACCGTGCTGCAGTTGCTCAAACTGCCCGATGGCACGACCAAAGTACTGGTGGAAGGGGGCGAGCGGGTACGTGTCAGTGCTTTCACCGAAGACAAGGGTTATTTCGAAGCGCACTGGGAGCCGATCGAGGATGCCGAGACGCGCAGCGAAAAGGAGATCGAAGTGACCATGAGGTCGCTGGTCACGCTGTTTGAACAGTACGTCAAGCTGAATCGCAAGATTCCGCCTGAATTGTTGACGACACTGGCGGGTATTGATGACGCCAGCCGCCTGGCTGATACCGTGGCCGCACACCTGAATATTCGCCTGGACGAAAAGCAGGCGTTGCTGGAGATGGGCGGCTCGACCGCCCGCATGGAACACCTGATGGGCCTGGTCGAAGGCGAAATGGAGGTGCTGCAGCTCGAGAAACGCATCCGCGGGCGGGTCAAGTCGCAGATGGAGAAAAGCCAGCGCGAGTACTACCTCAACGAGCAGATGAAAGCGATTCAGAAAGAGTTGGGCGATATGGACGACGCGCCCAATGAGTTGGAGGATCTGGATCGCCGGGTCGAGGAGGCGGGAATGCCCGCCGAGGCCAAGAAAAAGGCGAGTTCCGAGCTAAACAAGCTCAAGATGATGTCGCCGATGTCAGCCGAGGCCACCGTGGTCCGCAACTACATCGATTGGCTGCTCAGTGTGCCCTGGAAGAAACGCAGTCGCGTACGCAAGAAACTCGATGCAGCTGAAGCAATTCTCGAGGCGGACCACTACGGCCTTGAGAAAGTCAAAGAACGAATCCTGGAGTACCTCGCGGTGCAACAGCGCGTGAAGTCCATGAAGGGTCCAATCCTGTGCCTGGTGGGTCCACCCGGTGTCGGTAAGACCAGCCTGGGCCGGTCCATTGCCCGGGCAACCGGGCGCAAGTTCGCGCGCATGTCGCTGGGTGGCGTTCGCGATGAAGCCGAAATTCGCGGCCACCGCCGGACCTATATCGGATCGATGCCCGGTCGGGTGGTGCAAAATATGGCCAAGGTCGGTACGCGGAACCCGTTGTTCATGCTCGACGAGCTGGACAAGATGTCCATGGACTTCCGTGGTGACCCGTCCTCGGCGCTATTGGAAGTGCTCGATCCCGAACAGAATCACGCATTCAACGATCATTACCTGGAGGTTGATTTCGACCTCTCCGAAGTGATGTTCATCGCCACGGCCAATTCACTGAATATCCCGGGGCCGTTGCTCGATCGTATGGAAGTGATCCGGATTCCGGGTTACACCGAAGACGAGAAACTGCATATTGCCCTGCGTTACCTGTTGCCCAAACAGATGGAGGCGCACGGTCTGAAAAAGGGCGAGTTGCAGGTCAGTGACCAGGTATTGATTGACATCATTCGCTACTACACCCGTGAGTCCGGCGTTCGGAACCTGGAACGCGAGATTGCCAAGATCTGTCGTAAGGCCGTCAAGAAACTGGCACTGGAACACAAGCGCGAAAGCGTGTCGGTGAACGCGCGCAGCCTGGAATCCTTCCTGGGTGTCCGGCAATTCCGTTATGGCGTGGTGGAAGAGAGCAATGAGGTTGGCCAGGTGACTGGCCTGGCATGGACCGAGGTGGGGGGCGAGCTGCTGCGGATCGAGGCCTCACTGGTGCCCGGTAAAGGCGTGTTGACTCTGACCGGACATCTCGGTGATGTCATGAAAGAATCCATCCAGGCGGCCATGACGGTGGTTCGCAGCCGCGCGGAAACCCTTGGTATCGATCCGGCGTTTCAGCAGAATATGGACGCTCACGTGCATGTGCCAGAAGGCGCGACTCCAAAGGATGGCCCCAGCGCGGGAATCGCGATGTGTACGTCCCTGGTCTCGGCTTTGACCCGAATTCCGGTTCGTGCCGATGTCGCCATGACCGGGGAAATCACCTTGCGCGGTAAAGTGCTGCCGATTGGCGGCTTGAAAGAGAAACTCCTGGCCGCCCACCGCGGAGGAATCCGTCTGATCATCATCCCGGAAGAGAATGAGAAAGATCTGGCGGACATTCCCCGTAATGTTCTGCGCAAGCTGGAAATACGGCCGGTCAGCACCATCGACGAAGTGCTGGGGTTGGCTTTGGTAGAAATGCCCAAGCCCATCATTCCCTCGACGGAAGCGGACAAGAGTGCCGGCACGAAGGCGGAAAAAGAGGTTCGGACCCACTGAGTACCTGCTCTGCAGGCCAGTTTGGGTTTGAAACTGGGAAACAGGCCGGAAGGCTCTTACGCGCTCGTTTTTCAGCAAATGAAGCGCTTGGAAGCATTAGCTAAGGTGCTACCTTTGCTGTCGGCCGGAATTCTGTTGCGTGGCCAGTCAAGCCTGTATTACTATGCCCCCTCGGCTTGCAGGCCTTGAGTTACAAGGCCTCCGGGGACTCTGGCCGTAGCCTAGAATCAGGTGAAAGCTGGCAGGCCGACTTTTTGTCACTAACCTGGCAAGCCCCCTTCCAATAGAATGCAACTTGACTAAATCAACGGAGTGCAAGAATGAATAAATCTGACCTGATCGACGCCATTGCCGAAGCCACTGGTTTGACCAAAGCCGATGCTGGCCGGGCTCTTGACGCAACTACCGATAGTATCGCCAGTTCACTGCAAAAGGGTCAGTCAGTGTCCCTGGTTGGTTTCGGTACCTTCGCTGTTAAGCACCGTGCAGCACGCAGCGGCCGCAATCCGCGCACCGGCGAAACCATTCAAATCAAGGCTTCCAATACCCCCGCTTTCAAGGCTGGTAAAGCGCTCAAGGATGCCGTAAACTAGCGCGCCTTTTCGGGGGTGCTTAGCTCAGTTGGGAGAGCATCGCCCTTACAAGGCGAGGGTCGGCGGTTCGAGCCCGTCAGCACCCACCAAAGATCTGGAGTGGTAGTTCAGTTGGTTAGAATACCGGCCTGTCACGCCGGGGGTCGCGGGTTCGAGTCCCGTCCACTCCGCCACTAGCGGTGAAGAGGGCGCCTAAACGGCGCCCTTTTCCTTATCAATGTCACACCGGTAACGGGCTGAACTGAAATGCTGCAATCGATACGTGATCGTCTGACCGGCATTCTTGCCTTCTTTATTCTCGGCATCCTGGTCATTCCTTTCGCTTTTGTCGGGGTTAACTCTTATTTCACTTCCGGCAACGACAACATCGTTGCGCGGGTCAATGACAGCGAGATCGGCTACAACGATTTCAATCAGAGTTACTCGAATTACCGCCGACGGATGCAATCCATCATGGGCCCGGCTTTCGACCCGGTGCAGTTCGACACCCTGGTGGCCCGGCGGGAACACCTCGACAGCATGATCGACCAGGAGTTGATCGACCAGGCTGCCCGCAACATCGGGTTGGAAATCGACGACGAGCGACTGGCGGCGGAGATCCGCCGTATACCCGCCTTCCAGGTGGAAGGTGAATTCAACGCCGACGTGTACCAGAGTCGGTTGTTGTCGCAGGGCCTGACGCCCAAGCAGTTCGAGGCAGAAATGCGGGCACAGAGCATCATCAGCCAGTTACCAACGGCGATCATGCAGAGCAGCCTGATTACCCGTTCTGAACTTCAACACTACGTCGGGTTGCAGGAGCAAACGCGCAATTTTAAAGCCGTTCAGTTCCCAACCGATCTGGAAGCCGTGGCCGCCGATATTCCACCTGAGGAAATCGAAGCCTGGTATCAGCAGTATCCGGATAGATACCAGTCAGCCGAGCAGGTGACGGTTGAGTATGTGGAACTTAATGCGGTTGATCTCCCGGTCGGCACTGAACCGGACGAGGAATTCCTGCGCACCCGCTTCGAACAGCAAAAGGGCCGGTTTGTCAGCCCCGAGCAACGCCGCGCTGCACACATCCTGATCGCCGTGGCGCCGAATGCCGATGAAGCAGCCAAGGAGACCGCACGGCAGACTGCAGCCGACCTGTCGGCCCGGGTCAAGGCGGGTGAGGACTTCGCCGATTTGGCCCGCGAAAACTCAGACGATGCAGGTTCTGCGGTGGCGGGAGGCGATCTTGGCTGGATCGAGCCAGGGTTGATGAGCGAATTATTCGAAGAGGCTCTGTACGCACTATCGGTGGAAAACCCGGTTTCCGACCCGGTCCAGACTGGCTTCGGCTGGCATGTGATCAAGCTGGAAGAAATTCAGCCCGCCAGTGGCATGAGCTACGAAGAGGCGCGCCAGACCCTGATTGATGAGCACCAGGCCGAAGAAGCGGAGCGCGAGTTTCTGGATCGTGCCGATCGCCTGGTCGATATCATTTACGAGGATCCGACTACGCTGGAAAGCGCGGCCATGGAACTGGGCCTCGAAGTCCAGCTCGAAGGTCCGTTCAATCGCAGCGGGGGTGCTGGTATCGCCGCAAACCCGGAAGTCGTGGCGGCGGCCTTTTCCGACCTGGTGCTGCTGCAGGAGTCGGTCAGTGACCCCGTCGACCTTGGTGAGAACCACATGGTGATGGTGCGTCTGCGTGAGCATCTGCCAGCGGCCGTGAAACCGCTGGACGAGGTCAGAGGCGACATCGTGCTCGAACTGCGCCAGCAACGCGCCCAGGAGGCCGCTCAGGCGGCCGCACAAGCTTTGCAGTCCGCATTAACCGAAGAGGCTGCGACTCTCGAGGAGCTGGCCGAGGCGCAGGCACTCGAAGTCATCACCGTCGAGGGTTCAACGCGGCGCGGATTCAATCCCGGCCCGGAAGTCGTTCAGGGCGTTTTCAAGTTGAATATGAATGAGGGTGATGCGCCGGTCACCGCGATCGTGGCTGCCAGTGACGGTTATGCCCTGGTGGTGCTGGAAAGCGTTGCAGAGGGACGACTGGCGGAGGATGCCCTGCTGGCCAGGCGGCAGTACGAACGTCAACTTGCCAATGCTGCAGCCAGTGCCGAAGCCCAGGGTCTGCTCAAGCAATTAAGGGCGAACGCCAATATCGAGGTTTTCGAAACCCGCCTGCAGTAATTCGGAAAACATGGCCCGTGGCTGTTCAGCCACGGGCCGCTTCAAGACTCAGTTCAGTTCCGCCATTCCCAGGATGTTGTAACCGGCATCTACGTGCGTAATCTCTCCGGTCACTCCCGAAGCCAGGTCCGAACACAGAAAAGCCGCGACATTTCCGACTTCACGTGCGGTGATGGTGCGTCGCATCGGTGCGGTATTTTCGACGTGTTCCAGCATGCGGCGGAATTGTGAAATGCCAGCCGCCGCCAGAGTTTTTACTGCCCCGGCCGAAATGGCGTTAACCCGGTGCCCATGCGGGCCCATGCTCTGGGCCATGTAACGGACATTGGCCTCCAGGCTGGCCTTGGCCAGGCCCATAACGTTGTAGCTGGGGGTAGCGCGCAGGGAGCCAAGAAAAGTCAGGGTCAGTAACGCTCCGTTACGTCCCTCCATCAGCGAGCGTCCGGCCTTGGCCAGGGCGGCAAAGCTGTAGGAACTGATGTCGTGGGCAATCTGAAAGCCCTCACGATTGACGACATCCAGGTAATCACCCGCCAGTTGGTCACGGGGCGCGAAGCCGACAGAATGGACCAGGATGTCGTATCCGTCCCAGTGCTGCGAGAGGCTGTCGAATAACTGATCGATCTGTTCGTCGGAGGCCACGTCGCAAGGCAGCACAATTTTCGAACCGCACTGTTCCGCGATGGTCTCGACCCGTGAGCGCAGCTTGTCCGTCTGGTAGGTGAAGGCCAGTTCGGCGCCTTGTGCGTGCATGGCCTCGGCGATGCCCCAGGCGATGGATCGGTTACTGGCTACGCCGACAATCAGGGCGCGCTTGCCTTTCAGAAATCCCATGTTTCGACTCTCTCTGTTGAATGAAAGAAATTATAATTGAATGGTGCCGGCAAAATGGACGTCCAATTCGTATTGGCACTCTCCTGAACCACTCAACGCGCCGTCCGGTTGTAGGTCAGGGCCATGGCCGCGTCGTGCTCAATAACCCGTTCACCATCCCACGCCAATGCACCGTTAACCCAGGTGGCCGCAATACGGCTGCCGAAGGTATGCCCCTCGAAGGGTGACCAGCCGCACTGGGACAGCACCCGCTCAGGGATGGCCGGAGTCGGTTTGTCCGGATCGACCAGCACGAGGTCGGCCCAATACCCTTCGCGCAGGAAACCCCGCTCCCTGACATCGAATCGACGGGCCGGATTGTGGGCATTTTTTTGCACGAGGTTGGTGAGATCCAGGTCGCCCTGTTTCACCAGGTCCATTGCAGCCAGTATCACGTCCTGGACCAGCGGCAGGCCGGCCGGCGCTCTCAGGTAGCTGGTGTCGGCCTTTTCTTCCGCTGTGTGTGGAGCATGATCAGTGGCCAGGATGTCGATACGCCCGGAGGCGAGTGCTGCACGCAGGGCCTCGCGATCACTGGCGAGCTTGATCGATGGGTTGCACTTGATGCGGTTGCCGAGGGCAGGGTAGTCCTCGGCCGAGAAAATGAGAAAGTGGATACAGGTTTCCGCTGTGATTGACTTGCCTTCCATGGGGCCAGGTTCGAATAACTCGAGTTCATCAGCGGTGGTGATGTGCAGCACGTGAAGCTGAGCGTCGTGTCGGCGGGCCAGTTCAACCGCCAGGCGCGAAGAAGCAAGGCAGGCTTCGCGACTGCGAATGTTCGGGTGTTCTGAAAGGGGGATTTCATCACCCCATTTCGCCATCGCTTGCTCAAGCCGGGACTTGATCATCGGTGTGGATTCACAGTGGGTGGCGATCACGACGGGCGAATCCCGAAAAATGGCATTGAGGGTTTCCTCCCGATCCACCAGCATATTCCCGGTTGAAGCGCCCATGAAAACTTTGAGTCCGCAAGCCATGCTCGGGTCAAGGGCACGAATTTCATCGATATTGTCGTTGGTAGCACCGAAGAAGAACCCGTAGTTGGCGGCAGCATGCTGCGCACCGATGGCCAGTTTGTTTTCCAGTTCCTGCCGGGTGGTCGTTGGGGGGCGAGTGTTCGGCATGTCCATGAAACTGGTGATTCCGCCGGCGACGGCGGCGCGGGACTCGGTGCGAATGGAACCCTTGTGGGGCATCCCCGGTTCGCGGAAATGCACCTGGTCGTCGATCATGCCGGGCATCAGTAAACATCCCTGGGCGTCATGTACGGTTGCGCCCTGCGGTGCCTGAAGCCCACTGCCAATACGTTCGATTCTGCCCTGACTGACCAGCAGGTCGGCTTCGGTCACCGTTCCCTCATTCACCAGCCTGGCGTTACAGATCAAGGTCGTGCGGCTCATGCGGTTGTTGCTCCTGCTCATTTGTTCCCGGGGTGAGTGGATATTCTAACGGCTTGGTTCGATGCTCAGGGTACCGGATCGTGTCCGCCCTCACAGAATGGATGGCAACGAGCGATACGGCGGATCGCCAGCCAGCTTCCTTTCAGTGCTCCGTAACGCCGGATGGCTTCGGCGGCATAGCGCGAACAACTGGGCGTGAACCGACAGTGTTGGCCAACATAGGGGCTCAGTGTCACCTGGTAGGCGCGAATCAGGAAAAGGAGGATTCTGGACACTTCATTTCAACCCGTCGACAGACCTTGTCGCTGTAAAAAACTTGCCGTGATCGCAAAGTTCGTTTATAAAACTGCATCTTCATTCAGGGCGCTTCGCGCCAAAATACTGAATAATACATATTTATCAGTAAGTTAAGGTAAATATCGCTGGTTTCTAAGGAGTTCATGTCGCGTTATGTCAACGGTTCGAGTCGATTTGCCAAAAAGTTACAAGCCCAAAGCCAAGGAAGAGTATATGTGCCCTGAGCACCTTGAGTACTTCCGCCGTAAGTTGTCTGACTGGAAGGCGGAACTGATCGAGGAGTCTCGTGAAACCATCAACCATCTGCAGCAGGAAGTGCGTGACGTGGGGGACGAGGCGGAACGGGCCACCCGTGAGACGGAAAACAGTCTCGAGCTGCGCACGCGGGATCGTTACCGCAAGTTGATCAACAAGATCGACAAGGCGTTGCTGCGCATTGAAGACGGCGAGTACGGTTTCTGCGAAGAGACCGGTGAAGAGATCGGCCTGGCGCGCCTCGAGGCTCGCCCGATCGCGACCTTGTGTCTTGATGCCCAGGAGCGCTGGGAAATCCGCCAGAAGCAGATCGGCGAGTCGCGCTGAGTCTGACAGGGGCGGGCGCATGCGCAAGCTGCCCGCCTCAGTTTTGCCCGTCCAGCATGGTTTTCGCGAACGACTTGATGCTGTTCAGCATGGCATGAAGCCCGTTCGCGCGGGTCGGTGACAAATGGGCGGCCAGCCCAATTTTTTCGATAAAGTAGGGTTCGGTGTCCAGTACATCCTGTGCACGGGCGCCCGAATAGACCTTGATCAGCAGGGCAATCAGCCCGGACACGATCGCCGCGTCACTGTTGGCGCGAATCTCAATGGCACCGGCGTTACCGGAGAGCAGCAGCCAGACTTGTGACTGGCAGCCCGCCAGCAGGTTTTCATCGACCTTTTCCCCTTCCTCCAGGGGCGCAAGTTTGCGGCCCAGGTCGATGAGGTACTGGTAGCGATCCATCCAGTCGGGAAACAAGTTGAAGTCAGCAACGATGGCATCCTGTGCGGCGCGGGGATCATGCATGATTGCTATTCACTCCCTCGGCGCCAACGGGTGCCGCCGGCCCCGTCTTCCAGGACGATGCCCATGCCAGTGAGTTGGTCCCGGATGCTGTCTGCCAGGTCGAAGTTACGGTTGGCTCTCGCCTCATTGCGCTGTTGGATGAGAGACTCAATCTGTTCATCTTCATCCCCGGCGCCTTCGAACCACGCGTCAGGGTCTTCGCCCAACACACCGATGAGTTCTCCGTCGGCCAACAATTCCGCGGCCAGTTGAGTCGCCTCCTGAACAGACTCCGTGCTGCCCAGGTTGCGGGCGGTGCGATTCATTTCCGCCAGGGCGACCGGTGTGTTGAGGTCGTCGCGCAATGCTTCCAGGAAGGCCTCGCCGGGTTGAGAGGCCGCGGGGAGCCCGCCCGCCTGATCCTTGTGGTTGCGCAAGACGCCGTAGATGCGGTCCAGGGTGCGGCGGGATTGGGCCAGCGCCTCATCGGACCAGTCCAGCGGTTGCCGGTAGTGCGCGCTGAGCAACTGGTAGCGCAGCACCTCACCGTGTTCGTGTTTCAGCAGATCGTGAACGACCAGCGTGTTGCCCAACGACTTGGACATCTTTCGGCGGTTGACCGTCACGAAGCCATTGTGCAGCCAGTACCGGGCAAAGGGCTGGCCGTGATGGGCGCAGACGCTCTGTGCAATTTCATTCTCGTGGTGCGGGAACACCAGGTCCTGGCCGCCACCGTGGATATCGATGGTTTCACCCAGGTGTTTTTCCGCCATCACCGAGCATTCGATGTGCCAGCCTGGCCGACCGTAGCCCCAGGGGCTGTCCCAGCCCGGGAGGGGATCGGCAGATGGTTTCCACAGGACGAAATCGCCGGGGTGACGCTTGAACTCAGCGACTTCGATGCGGGCGCCGGAGAGCATCTCATCGAGATCTCTGCCGGACAGGCTGCCGTAGTCCGGGAACGACTCGACCGCGAACAGGACGTGGCCTTCGGCCTCGTAGGCATGACCTGAGGCAATCAAGCGGGCGATCATGTCGATGATCTCGGAAATATGATTGGTGGCGCGCGGTTCAAAGGTGGGCGCGCCAACGCCCAGAGCGGCCATATCGGCATGATACGCATCCGTGTAGCGCTTGGAGATCTCGCTGATCGGGACGCCTTTCTGCGCCGCCGCCGCATTGATCTTGTCGTCCACGTCGGTAATGTTTCGAGCGTAAACGGCGCCGGGGTAATCGCGAGACAGCAGCCGGAACAGCAGGTCGAAAATGACCGCCGGCCTTGCGTTGCCGATGTGCGCATAGTTGTACACGGTGGGACCGCAGGCATACATCGTCACCCGTTCCGGATTGAGCGGCTCGAAGGTTTCCTTGCTACGGGTCAGTGTGTTGTACAGGCGTATCGTCATGGTCAGAACCGGGATGTGATCAGGATTAAATTGATTGGCTTTACGTGAAATGCCGGGCAGGGCTATGTTAACAACATCAATGCCTGATATGGTTATTGTTTGACAATATTCCAGCGCCCGAAGCACGGGCATTGCCGAGAGGATAAGACAGTCATGCCGACGCAGAAGGTCGTTACCGAACAGTATGGAGAACACGTTAAAACCTGCCAGTCGCGGTGGGCAGGGGCTTTGGCGGCGGAGGGCTTCGATGCCGCGATCATTCATGCCGGCAGCGAGATCATCAGTTTTCTGGATGACTACATCTATCCCTTTCGCCCGAATCCCCACTTTTTGTCCTGGCTGCCCCTGACGCATCACCATGACAGCGTGCTGATCGTCCAGCCGGGCAAGACGCCTGTCCTGCACTATTATCAGCCCGACGATTACTGGTACTTGCCGCCAGCGGATCCCGAGGCGTGGTGGGCCGATCAATTCGACTTGAACTCCGAGCGCAGCGCAAAGGCCTGGGAAAAATCCGTGCCGGCTGGCCGGGTAGCCTTCATCGGCGACGCGCCTTGCCTGGCGGACCGTGAAAACCTCAATCCATCACGCTTGCTCAACCGGCTCCATCTCGAGCGGACACGCAAGACCCCTTATGAAGTGGCGTGCATGGCCGAGGCAGGCCGGGTCGCCGCTTTTGCGCACCGCGAAGCAGAGCGGGCATTTCGCGAGGGTTGCAGCGAATACCAGATTCACCAGCGCTATTGCCAGGCGGCTGGGCTGGTCGATGCCGAACTGCCTTATGGAAACATCGTGGCGCTGAATGAAAATGGGGCCGTGCTGCATTACCAGGAGCGACTCCACCAGCGGCCTGAAGAATTGCATGCGTTCCTGATCGATGCTGGCGCCACCCAGCAAGGCTATGCCTCGGACATTACGCGCACGTACGCGGCCCGGCAGGGCGTATTCAGCGAGATGATCGAGGCCATGGACGCGCTGCAACAGGACCTCTGTTCAGGGATGCGCGAAGGCGTTGACTATCGCGACATGCACCTGGAAGCGCACCGGAAAATAGCGGGCGTACTGGCGGCGTTCGGTATCATCCGCGTCAGTCCCGAAGCTGCAGTGGAGACAGGCCTGAGCAGCGTGTTCTTTCCGCATGGCCTCGGCCATTTCCTGGGCATCCAGACGCACGACGTGGCGGGCCTGATTGCAGACGTGGAAGGCACGGAAATTCCGCGCCCGGAAGGCCACCCTTTCCTGCGCCTGACCCGGGTGCTCGAGTCGGGCAATGCGCTGACGGTAGAACCAGGCCTTTATTTCATTGATTCACTGCTGCGCCGCTGGCGCGAGCAGGGCGATGCCTCTGCCATCGACTGGACCAAGGTAGAAACGTTAAGGCCGTGCGGTGGAATCCGGATCGAGGACAACATCGTGGTGACCGGGGGAGAACCGTTGAACCTGACCCGGCCGGCGTTTGGTTAGCCGGACTGAATTAATCTTCCAGCAGGCCGAGTCCGTCCAGTTCTTCGACGGGGATGCTGCCGGCGGGACCATGATTCCAGATATTGGCCTGCTCATCCAGGAATCGGCGTTTGTCGGGGCTGGCCAGTGCCGTCAGTGCCTGCATGACGCCGGCCTCATTCAGGGCGCTGCTGACAAACCGGTCGAGATCACCGACGTAGGGGTCGCCGATGATTTTTCGCATTACCCGGTTGGCGGCAGTGAGGTCATCCGGGAACAGGTATTTGCCGGTCTGGAGCCGGAAGTGATCCGACACGGCCTGCAGGGTTGTCAGTGAGCAGTAGGCGTCGTCCAGCAGGCCGATGATTCCCAGGTGATCGGGGATGATGTCGAGATCCTCTAGCCAGTAGGAACAGACTTTTTCCAGGATGCGTTTCATTTCGGCTTCCAGGCCGACATTGGCGGCTGCCGTACTGGCCACTCTGAGCATGTACGGAACTTGCTCGACGTAGCCCACGACGAACCGGCTGCCGCGCTTCAGTTCCTCATCATCGGGTGTGATGCCATTACGCTCGGCAACGACGGCCAGCAATTCGTATAAATCCTGGTCTGCCAGTTCTTCGCCGCAGCATTGGGACACCATTTGCTGGATATGCGCAATCTCCATTCGTCCAATTCTAGCAACAGTCCCGGGGCAAGTGAGGAACATTTGGCCCGGCGCGGGGGGAGCGTGCTAGTATTTCGCGCCTTTCCGGGAGAACGCATGTGCTGATTCTTTCTCTGCTGACGCTGTTTGCCGGCCCGCTTTTGTACCATTGGCTACAGCGGGGCGGCCTGCCGGCGCGCGCGTTCGATCGGGCCACAGTCCTGGCCCTGGTGCTCGTGGTATTCCTGATTCTGGTTCCGGAAACCCTGGCGCGGCTGGGGTGGCCAGCGTTGTTGATGATCGCTGCCGGATACCTGGTGCCCGGCTTGCTGGAAACGGCCATTAAGAGCGCGGCGCGAACATTTCACCTCGTCAGCCTGCTGTTGGCGCTGGTCGGTCTCATGCTGCATGCATTGCTGGACGGCGCAGGATTGGCAGGAAGCGAGCACATTGCCGGAAGCAATCTGGCCCTGGCCATCGTGTTGCACCGGATGGGCGTTGGCCTGATCGTCTGGCTGATGGTGCAACCGGCTTACGGTCGACGGGTGGCGGTGCTGGTTCTGGTCCTGGTGGCGCTGGCCACAGTGCTGGGTTTCAGCGGCTCGGAGCGGGTGTTGCCCCTGGCCGGTGAGGATGCCTTCCACGTGGTTCAGGCCCTGATCATTGGCGCCATCGTTCACAGCCTGGTACATCGGGGGCACGGCGCCCGAGTGCATCAGCACTGAACAAGTAAGATTGCTACCTGGGGCTTTTGGGCTTTAACTTCTTCCAGGCGCCTACCCTGAGCCACCACGCTCCGGTGCTGCTCCATGCACCGGGCGTTCCAGTGAAGGTCAGTCAGGGTTATTGACCCCTTTTAAGGCAGTTCGAGACCTTGTAGCCAAACGGGGTGCCTGATACGATACGCGCCCTCAGTCGGGGCGTGGCGCAGCCTGGTAGCGCACCTCGTTCGGGACGAGGGGGTCGGAGGTTCAAATCCTCTCGCCCCGACCACTGAAATCAAAAGCCTCTGACGCTCGCGCCGGGGGCTTTTTTTTGTCCGCAAAAAATTTATCGGGTGAGTGGTCATTGCCCGCTCTTGCCTGATCGGCGCAAGCTGGTTTTGCAGGAAAAGTGGCTATTTTTAACTCGAAAACATTCCCCAAAGTAACGAAGTTGTGAAAAATATGACTTGAATTTGGAGTAATTGAAGATTGCCTTTTTTCGATTTTTGACGCTAATCAGATACCTGTGAGATTTTCGTAGAAATAGCTTTCCAGCGAGAGGAAGTGAAGGTGGAATTGTTAAGAATTTGTAATAAATCCTTGTTACAATATCGCCACCATCACGTATGGAGTGGAGGCTGAAGGGCGCAGGTGTTGCAGTACTTCCGGGGGTAAGACCAAGGCCATCGATAAAAGGGCCCCTCCAGAAGCCATTCCTGTCCTGGATTTCTCTGAATTCATCTCCCGATATTTCAACGGCGGAGTTTCCAATGAAGAAAATAATGCGATTCTCGATCCCTTTGTTTGCAGTCTGCTTGTCTCTTTTGACGCCCCTGGTGGTCATGGCACAAGACACCAGTTCGTCCATCCGCGGCAAGATCATCGACAGTGGAGGTGGCGCGGTGGCCAACGCCGTGGTCGTTGTCGAAGACAGCCGCACGGGTGTTCAGCGTCAGTACAACACCAACGATGCAGGTACCTTCCTGGCGACGAACCTGCCGGTGGGCGGTCCCTACACGGTTACCGTCAACAACGTGAAATCAGTGCTGGTTGATTACATCAGCCTGGGTGACACCTACAACCTGACGGTCAATATGCAGTCAGAATCCGCCATTGAGGAAGTGATCGTGGTGGGCCAGGCGGCCGTGCTGGTCAATGTGGCCCCCGGTCCGGCGGCGACTTTCTCCCAGTACGACATGGAAACCGCCGTTTCGTATAACCGGGACATCACTGACGTTTACGGAATCGACCCGCGATTGAATGTCGACAACCAGGATGATGGCTTTGCGCTGAACTGTGGTGGTCAGCATCCGCGTTTCAACAGCATCACGCTGGATGGTGTGAGCTACAACGACCGCTTCGGCCTGAATGACAACGGTTATTCGACCGCGACCGGTATGCCGTT
>JAHEFS010000177.1 GCA_024640045.1 Chromatiales bacterium
TGGCTGACCTGAGAGGTTTTGAAGCCAGCGCTGACGTCATCGGCCGTTACACCGGCACGCATCGCGTGATCGTCGTGCTGTCGGCGGTCAAGGGTGTTACCGACTTGCTGCTGGCGGCCATCGATACCGCGGTGGAAGGGGGTAATGGAGCCGATCACCTGGACGAGGCCATCGCATGCGAGCGCGCCATCATTGATGACCTGGCCGGTGACGGGGTGGCCACGCCACTGGCTAGCGAGTACCTGGCCGAGCAGCAGGCTACGCTGACCCGGCGCGTCGAGGGGATTCGCCTGCTGGGGCAGTGCCCGGATGAAACCCGGGCGCGTATCCTCGCCAGTGGCGAGGGTTTCAGCAGCCGGTTGATGGTCGATGTATTGCAGCATCGCGGTTTTTCAGCCCTGTGGTCGGATACCGACGTGCTGCCCCTGGCCAACGACAACTGGCTGGACTCGCTGGTCGATGTGGACGCGGCTGCCCCCTTGCTGAAGAAGCGCCTGGAACAGGACAGCGATGTGGTCGTGCTGCCGGGTTTTTATGGCCGCAATGCGAAAGGCGACATCCAGTTGCTGGGCCGCAACGGCACCGATTACTCGGCTGCCGCCATCGCCGCTGCAACCGGCGCCGCCCTGTGCCAGATCTGGAAAGACGTCGACGGTTTTTTCACCGCCGACCCGCGCATTGTCAGCAACGCTCAGTGCCTGGATGAAGTCAGCTACGACGAAGCCATGGAATTGACCTACTTCGGGGCCAAGGTGATTTCGGCCAAGGCGCTGATGCCGCTGGCCGTGAGCAACATTCCCTGCGAAGTGCGCAATACGTATGATCCGTCCAAACCGGGCACCCTGGTGCACCGGGACGCCACGCGTTCACACGTGGTCCGCGGCATCTCGCATTTGCATGATGTCACCTCGATCACGTTGCAGGGTGGCGGGCTGCGCGGACGTGTCGGTATCGCACGGCGGGTCATGGATGCGCTGGCCAGCGAATCCATTTCGATTTTGCTGATTGTCCAGTCCTCGTCGGAATACAGCATCACGCTGTGCGTGCGACGGTCGGACGAGAAAAAAGCCCGCAAGGCGCTGGAGGAAGAGTTCCATTTCGAACGGCTGCACGACCTGATCGAGGAACTGTCGGTTCAAAGCGATCGCGCTGTGGTCTCGCTGGTCGGTGAAGGCATGAAGCACTATCGCGGCATTGCTGCGCGCTTCCTGACGGCCATTTCCTCGGCCGGCGTGAACGTCGAGGTCATCGCCCAGGGTTCTACCGAGTGCGCCATCGCCGTGGTGGTCAAGGGCGACGATGCACAGCCGGCCACCCGGGCCTGTCACACGGCTTTTTTCAGCCACTCGACGCATATCGACGTCATCCTGCTGGGCTGTGGCAACGTGGGCAGTGAATTGCTGGACCAGTTCCAGCGCCAGGCAGACAGCCTGATCGAGCATCACATGGATTTACGTGTCCGCGCCATCGCCAACAGTGAGCGGTTGCTGGTCGCCGACGACGAGATCGATCTCGGCCGCTGGCGGCAGGACTTGCAGCAAAAAGGCGCCCCCTGGGCCCTTGACGATGTGTTGGCCATTCGCAAGAAACTGGGCCTGCTCAACCCGACCATCGTCGATTGCACCACCGACCAGGGGTTGGCCGGCCAGTATGTCCGGTTCCTGAAGAACGGGTTCAACGTCGTGGCTGCGAACAAGAAGGCCAACACCGCTGACTTCGCCTATTACCGCGAAATGCGCGATACCGCGGCCAGAAATTTCCGCAAATTCCTCTACGAAACCAACGTCGGCGCCGGCCTGCCGGTGATCGACACCATGCAGTCGCTGATCCGGTCCGGTGATGAACTGAGAACCTTCGAGGGCATCCTGTCCGGTTCACTGTCGATGATTTTTGGCCTGTTGGAAGACGGCAAGTCATTGTCCGAAGCGGTGGGTGAGGCGATGAAGCTGGGCTTCACCGAGCCCGATCCGCGCGATGACCTGTCCGGCATGGATGTGGCCAGGAAGCTGTTGATCATTGCCCGCGAAGTGGGTCTGCACCTGGAACTGGATGATATCGACGTGGAGCCGGTGGTGCCGATGGAGCAAGTGGGGCAGGTCGATCGTGCGGACCTGATCGGCGCGCTGGAAGCCTTGAATGACGACTTCGCGGCAAAAATAGCCCGGGCGGAAGCGAACGGTGATGTCCTGCGATACGTGGCACGGATTGAAGGTGGAAAATGCCGGGTATCAATCGAGGCCGTGCCGGGCAGCAAACCACTGGGCGCCATTCGCGACGGTGAAAACGCGCTGGTTTTACACACCCTTTACTACCAGCCGATTCCGCTGGTGCTGCGCGGTTATGGGGCCGGTGCGGCAGTCACCGCCTCCGGCGTGTTCGGGGATATCCTGCGCACCGTCTGGCGGCCGCTGGACAACCAGGCGCCCGGCTGATGAACACGTCAGCACCACAAACGCGCACCGGGACCATGACCCTGTATGCACCCGCGTCGATCGGCAATCTTTCAGTCGGTTTCGACGCGCTGGGCCTGGCCCTGGCGCCCATCGACGGCAGCCTGCTGGGCGACCTGGTGCAACTGAGCCCGCTATCGGGCTCGAAAACGGACTGGAATTTGCAGGTCACCGGACCGTTTGCCGGCTATCTGCCACCCGATCCCGAGCAGAATATTGTCACCAGTTGCTGCCGCCGTTACCAGGCGGTGGCTGAAGCCAAGGGTCACGCTATCGAACCGCTCAATGTCAGGCTGGACAAGCGCCTGCCCATCGGCAGCGGCCTGGGCTCCAGCGCCAGTTCAGTGGTCGCCGCGCTGGAAGCGCTGAACCGCTGGCACGGTAATCTGCTCAGTCTGCGCGAGAATTTCCTCCTGATGGCGGAAATGGAGGGGAACATCAGCGGCGAAGTTCACCTGGATAATATTGCGCCCTGTCTGTATGGCGGCCTTAGACTGTGTCCGCCAGGCGGCGACTCGGAATATGCCCTGCCCTGGCCTGCCAGTTGGCGGGCGGTGGTCTGCTGGCCGGGAACCGAGTTAATGACCCGGGAAGCCCGGACCGTCGTGCCCCAGGAGATACCCCGATCGACAGCGGTCAGGCATGGCGCCCAGTTTGCCCAGTTCGTCCACGCCCTGCACATCGCCAATACCCGGCTGGCCGCGGCCAGCGTGGTCGATCTCATTGCCGAACCGTATCGGCGCCACCTGTTGCCCGGTTTTGACGAGGCGAAGGAGCAATTGCAGGGCCTGGGCGCGCTCGCGGTGGGTATTTCGGGTTCCGGGCCCACGATTTTCGCGCTGGTGGACAAGGGTAGCGTGGCCAAATCGGTCGCGGCCTGGATGGACGCCCATTACAGGAAGAATGAAATGGGTTTCGTCCACATCTGCCGGGCCGATCTGGGTGGCGCGCGCACGATTGATTAGGGCCTGTTAACACTACTTGAACCAAAAGGATTCATTTCCGTGCAACTCATCAATATGAAACATCCCGCGGACAAACTGGACTTCCGCCAGGCGGTATTGCGTGGCCTGGGACGTAACCAGGGCCTGTTTTTCCCCGAATCCTTTCAGAACCTGTCCGATGTGGCCGGCCTGTTGCAGGAATCCTTCATTCCACGAAGCGTCGCGGTTCTGCACCACCTGATTGGCGATGAGATCAGCGAGGCGCGACTGGAAGCCATGGTTTCTTCCGCTTTCGATTTCCCGGTCGAAGTGCCACAACTTGCCGATGGCACGCGC
Organism: Chromatiales bacterium; assembly: GCA_024640045.1. GTDB lineage: Bacteria > Pseudomonadota > Gammaproteobacteria > Xanthomonadales > SZUA-36 > WTJD01. Next base: position 3,731 of record JAHEFS010000177.1, read on the forward strand.
GCACTGGAGTTGTTTCACGGGCCTTCACTGGCGTTCAAGGATTTCGGGGCACGGTTCATGGCGCGTTGCCTGGCCGAATTTCATGATGGTGGTGCGATGACCATCCTGACAGCGACTTCCGGAGACACCGGAGCGGCCGTCGCGCACGCCTATTATGGCCAGCCGGGCATCGATGTCGTGGTGCTCTATCCCAAGGGCAAGATTTCACCCTTGCAGGAAAAGCTGTTTTGCACCCTTGGCGGCAATGTTCGCACGGTGGCGGTCGAGGCGGATTTCGATACCTGCCAGCGGTTGGTCAAACAATGCTTCGATGACGAGGAGCTGAAGACCCGGCTCGGTCTGAACTCGGCCAATTCAATCAATATCGCACGCCTGCTGGCCCAGGTTTGCTATTACTTCGAGGCGGCTGCTGCCGTGGACGAGGTACGCGACCTGGTGTTCAGTGTGCCCAGTGGAAACTTCGGCAACCTGACTGCCGCCC
>JAHEFS010000178.1 GCA_024640045.1 Chromatiales bacterium
GCAAGGAAATCGGGGAATGGTGTGCTGAATGTCACGGTGAAGACGGCCTGGGTGACGAGGAGTTTCCGGCCATTGCCGGCATGTCGGAAGATGATATTTTCAAAGCGTTGATGGCGTTCAAAACCGGTGAGCGTGTTGATGAGTTTGAAGACATGGTGGAGAATGTCGAAGACTTGAATGAGCAGGACATGGCTGATCTCGCAGCGTACTTTGCTTCGATGCCCGGCGCTGAAGAGTGATATTTGTTTAACGGTTTGATTTAAATAGTCTGTGAATCACCTGGCTGATCCAGCCAACGATAATTGAACACCATCAGGCGACAAAAATCGCCTGGTGCCTCCGGCAATATCCGGCATTTAGAACTATACTTAAGATAGAGGCCGCGGCATCCAGCAGTAACCCCCGATGCTTGTGCGCGGCGTCTGTTTCGGTGTTTCAAACAGCGCTCAAATTATGCCGGCGGCCGGGAGAGTCGGTGATGCGGCGCTTATCTGACATACTTATCCTGACGTCAATTTTTTTGCTCGGTTGTGCAATCGATGAAAATGCTTTACGCGAAGACCTTTTAGAAGAACAACAGAAGAAAATTTCAAATCATAGTCAATATATTCCAAGCCGGGGCGTAAGCAATTTCTGGGTTGGCAGAGAAGTTGCCAAGTTGGTAGCCGTGCGGGGCGAGCCCGAAATGATCCTCAATACAGCGCCATTGGGTGCAGTGCCGCCCCTTGAAGTTCGTTACGTTTGTTATGTCTATCTACCTAAGAAGGAGAAGGCCGGCGGTTGTCTTGATACCTATGTTGTCGATTTGAAAAGTGAAAGGATTATCCGCTACCACTGCCGCTAAGCCCTAAATTCGGCCCAATGATTGATCTGGGTCATCGAATAAATCTGCGAGGGGCGTATTTTGTTTCTGGCATGGGCCCTGTCTTGGGTTCATCGTTTTTTTGGTAACCCAAGGAGCCTTAGATATGTTAACCAAAAGATTATTGTTTGCTGTCATGTTCATACTGATGCTGGTAGCCGGTGGCGTACAGGCTGGTGGTGATGCCGCCAAAGGTGCGGAATTGGCTGCTGCCGACTGTGCTGACTGTCATGGCGATGATGGCATGGGTGATGAGGACAATCCGAAAATCGCAGGTCTGGATCCTGCCGAGCACATCAAAATGCTCAAAGGCTACAAATCCGGCGAGATTCCTGATGAAGACGAAATGATGATCGATTCGGTCTCAGGACTCAGCGACCAGGATATGGCTGACATCGCGGCGTATTACGCCGGCCTGGGAGGCTGATCTGCGTATTGCCACCCGCTGGTTCGGGTGGTTGTTTAAAAAAACGGCCCGGCATTGATTGCCGGGCCGTTTGCGTTTCGGGCCGGTCGAGCAGTGACCGGCTGGTGTTCTGCCTAGTCGGTCTGACTGGCGTAATAGGTGGCGATGGCTTCGATCATTTCATCGTCATACTTGGCGCTCATCTTGTGCATCATCGAGTTGTCGCGGTCTTCACCCCGGTACTCCTTCATGGATTTGACCAGGTAATCGTAGCTCTGGCCACGCAGTGACGGCACGTTGACCTTTCTCTCCCTGTCTGTCGGTGCGTGACAACGGTCGCACTTGGCAGCCAGTTCCTTGCCGTTGGCGAATTGCTCAACGGACGCCAGCGTTTTTTGAGTCGAGTAGTAGGCAGCGATATCCTCGATTTCCTGGTCGGACTTTCGTGGCTCCTCCGCTTCGCAATGACGCTCACGATCGCGGTAGGACTTGATCGCGTTGACCAGGTATACCGGTTCCTGCCCGGCCAGGCTGGGCACCATCGGGTCGTGGCTGATACCGCGTGAACCATGGCATTTACCGCAGAAGGCCGATGCAGCCTTTCCGGCGACGGGGTCGCCAAAGGGTGGCGGGTCACGTTCGGGGGCGGTCTGGGAGGCAAAATACATGGCCATCTTCTCGATATCGACCTGTCCCAGGCCCTCCAGCATTTCACCCTTGCCCTCATGTCCGCGTTCGCCTTTCCGGTATTCGCCGGTTGCGACGATCAGGTAGACGGGCTGTTGCCCGGCGAGGCTGGGTACGCCTTCTTCCATGCTGACACCTTTTTCACCGTGGCAGTCCTCGCAGATTTCCGCCACGCTCGCACCTTCGCTATAGGAATCGGCTGCTGGTGTCGCTGTCGTTGCCAGTGGTTTGAGCGGCGGTTGACTGGCGTAGTAACCGGCGATGTTGACGATATCGGCCTCGGTCATTCCGGAGGTCATGTCCTGCAAGGCCGCGTGCAGGCGCCCGCCATCACGATAGGCGTGCATGGCCTCGACCAGGTAGTCGGGGGATTGTGCGGCCAGGTTGGGGATGTCCGGGTTTTCACCACGTCCGTCCATGCCATGACAGTCGACACAATCAGCCGCTGCGATGGCCTTGCCGGCTTCGAGGTCCGCCACGGGTGAGGTGGACTCCGGTTCTTTGGAGCAAGCGCTCAGCAATGAGATCACGACTAAGCCAAACAGGATATTTTTCATAAAGACCTCGTTTGCGGATATACCCGCTGAACATTGCCGAAGTTACGGTGTATTGTTGTCGCCGCAAATCCTGGTTCGATTATACAACCAATCATCTATATACCAAGAAAACCGAGTAGTACCAGCGTCAACAGGGTCAGGCCGATGACGATCAGGACCGCGCCCAGTATGCTGGAACCGCGAGCCATGGGCTCTGACGGTGCCGCCACCAGGTGTTTATCGAGCTCGCCACTTGCGACCAGCCGGTCATATTCGCGCCGGTGCTCATGCCGGTAGTGTTCCAGCGGCACCCTGCCGGTGAACATGGTGGTATCCAGCGGGAATTTGTCCGGCCGGAAATGGTTGTTGAAGAAGTGCACCGTGAACAGGAAGACCACGGCCAGGATTGCTTCTTCGCCATGCACGATGGCGGCCACGTTAAATACCCAGCCGGGCAGGTACGAGGCTGTAAAGGCCGGGAACCACATCATCATGCCACTGACCCCGATGATCGTCATACCCCAGAACGGGGCCCAGTAGTCGAATTTTTCCCAGTAACTGTAGTGGTCGAGGACCGGGCGTGGACCCAGTCCGAAGAACCAGCGGAACATCGCGATGGCGTCATTCAGGTCATTCCAGTTGGGGATCAACGAGTTCGGTCCGAACCACTCGAAAGTGCGCCAGTTCCTGCCAATATGGTAGGCGAAGTAGATCAGGTGGATAAAGAAGACACCCATGAATCCAATTGCGCCGATGCGGTGCAGTACGCCCGCGGATGCCGGGCCACCGAGCAGGTTCATGACGTACGGTGCCCAGGCGCTGCCCGAGAACAATACTGTCAGGCCGGTCAGGGCCAGTAACATGATGGACAATGCCCCGATCAGGTGAGCCAGCCGCCACCACTTTGTGAAGCGTCTGAAGTGTGTCTTACCCTGTGGCAGGTCATCCAGCATGACATGTGGACGGTCCTTGCCATGCTTGCGATCCTGGTATTCACGGTAGAACCACAGCGCAGAGTGCAGCCAGAAGAAGGCGAAGGTGCCGAGTAACAGGGCAATCATGCCCTTTGATGCAAACCACATCATCGGGTATTTCTCGATGTCGTGCGTATTACCGTGGGGCTGGAAGGTGACATAACCTTCGGTTGCATCTGCGTGACAGGAGCGGCAGGTCTCCAGGCGGTTGCCGTTGTGCACCATCGAGTTTTCGTCATCGACCCGCTTGATGGCGTGGGAGCCGTGACAGTCGTAACACTTCGCCGTCTCACCGTAGCCCAGGCGGGTAATCTTGCCGTGGTAGGTCTCGGTATAGGTTTCGAGGTTTTCCTCGTGGCAGCCACCGCAGTTCTGCGTGATCGCCACGCGGCCGGTGGTGTCATGTGGGGGCTTGACACCATGTGATGAATGGCAATCGGTGCATATGGCGGCTTCGGTATTACCGCTGCTGACTTCAATGCCATGTACGGAGGTCAGGTAGGTGTCGCGGATATCGGCGTGACATTGGCCGCAGATACCCGGGATGTTTTCGCGGCCGTTGATGCCTTCGTGTTTGTCGATCGGTGCAACATAATGGGCGTCGTGACAGTTGTAGCAGGTCGCGTTGGTGCGTGACTGGTCATCGATGTTGGGCCTGGCGTGTACCGAGCCCATGTAGCTTTCAATCTGATCCATGACCCTGCCGAGGCGGGCGTTTTCATCCGTGGTGCCATT
>JAHEFS010000066.1 GCA_024640045.1 Chromatiales bacterium
AACAAACTGGTCAAGCGCGGAGTGGACATCGCCAGCCTGGAACGCTCGGACCCGGTGATCCAGGCCCGCACGGCTACACAGGTGATTAAGGTGCGAGAAGGGATCGAAACCGCTGATGCCAGGAAAATGGTCAAGCTGATCAAGGACCGAAAAATGAAGGTGCAGGCTGCCATCCAGGGCGACCAGTTGCGGGTGACGGGAAAAAAACGCGACGATTTGCAGGAGGTCATCGCCCTGTTGAAGGCGGAGAACCTGGGCATACCGCTGCAGTTCAAGAACTTTCGCGACTGAACCGCTCGCTGCGCCCTCAGGGCGACGCGTGGGGCTCTACTCCGTCAGCGGCAAAACCCCCAGGTATAAGCTTTCCCCTCCCAGGCTGAACCGGGCCGATGCCTTGCCGGACGAGGCGGAGTGCACTTCCAGTTCGTAATCTCCGCTCTGCGGGGTGAGCCGGTCGATCTTGAACTCGCCGAAAATGTCCGTCGTCGCGCTTCCGACTTCAGTGCCATCTTTTTTCAGTACGACCTCCGCGCCTTCGGCACAGTCTTCCACGCCATCCACGTTGACCACCACGGTGCCGGAGACGAAGCACTTGTCCACCAGGTGCAGGTTCTTGTACCAGACCCTCGGTCGGGTGCCCAGTTCGGGTTGCAGCACCTCCAGGCCTTCTTCTGCAACCAGGCGTTGCATCTCGTTGTCTTCCAGCTTCAATGACCGAAACACGTCGTTGGGGCAGACTGACTCGACGCGTGGTTTTTCCCAGCCCTGGTCCAGCAGGTGCGCATCGAAAATCCAGGCCTGGGGGATTTGCAGTTGTTCGTTCCAGGAAATCGCCCCGTAGGGGCAGGCGTCAGCGATTTCCTTCTGACCTTTCGCCTTCACCGGATCAATGACGACGATGCCGTCCTCGCGTTTTCTCACCGCACCGTTTTTGGCGGCGGCCATGCAGGGCGGGTGGTCACAGTGGTTGCACATCACCGGCATGAAGTTGGCCTCGATGATCGGCCACTGTCCGCGTTCCTGGCTGCGAATATCCACCCAGTGGTGTCCACGCGGCGGCTGCGGGGCTGCGTAACCGGGGAAATCGTTGCCGATGTGCTCGTCCTTGGTCGCCAGGAAGCAGTTGCGGCAATTGTCGCAGCGCGCAACATCGACGACCAGGTTCCATTTGCTGCTCATGACGCGCCCTCCGTCCTTTGCCAGTTGTCCTGTCCGGTCCACATTTCGAACTGGATCAGCGTCGCATTCGGCGCCATGCTGGTGGTCTTTTTGGCGATGCTCTTCTTCGGACTGAGCAGGTTGATGCAACCGCCGAGGTCCGTCGAGTTGCCTGGTTCACCCACGGGTTGGTACTTGGCCGATGAGGCGGAGGCGCTGACCACGCCGGGTCGCAGCCGGTCGGTGACCTGGGCAGCACACACGACCGAGCCGCGGTTATTCCACAGGCGGATCAGATCATCACTTTGGATTCCGCGCTGTTCCGCATCATGCCGATTGACCCGTGCGACCAGGTAATCATGGCCGTCGACGCGCACGCGGTGGTCCTTGATCTCCCGGATCGTGCTGGAGTCATCGTCACCCATGACGTGAAAGGTGTAGCGCGGGTGTGGGGACAGCAACTGCAGCGGATAATCAGCCAGTTCCGGATCCCTGCTCGGGTCTTCGTACTCTGGCATGTACTTGTTCAGCGGCGGGCGGCCCGGGTCATCGATGCGTCCGAGCGTTTCCGGGATGAACTCGAACTTTCCGGACGGGGTCTGTAAGCCCTCGCCAAACTCTTCCACGTAATCCGACGGCAGCGGATAGGGTTCGGGGACATCTTTGCGCCGGCCCTCATAGAACCAACGCGATGCCGTCGGCGCCCGGGAAGGTTCTGGGTCCGGGGGGACAACGTAATAGCCTTTTTCCAGGAATTTCTTCCAGGACATGTGCTTGGCCAGGTCGGACGAATCGAACACGCGCTTGCACCAGTCGAGTTCGGAGGTGCCGCCTTCGGAGTACACCGAGCCCAGGTTCAGGCGTTGCGACAGTGCAAGGAAAATCTCGTAGTCGGATTTCGATTCGCCCAGTGGTTCGATGCACTTGTGCTGCATCGCGATGACCCGGTGATTGACCATGGAGTACATGTGATGCACGTAGCCCGCGCCGACGTTGTAGTACTCGCCGATGTCCCAGCGCTCGAAGGTCGTACAAGCCGGCAGGATGACGTCCGAGAAGCGCGTTTCACCCTCGTTCCAGACGGATTGATTGACTACGAACGGCAGGTTTTCCGAGCGGTACATCTTCACCCAGCGATTCGAGTCGACCACGGTGCCGAATGATGACGAGCCGTACTTGTACATCATTTCGATCTTGACGTGACCGGGAGAGGGATAGCCGAACGGGAAGAACTGGCCCTGCACCGAGGTGGTATCGGTCAGGTAGCCCATTGCCTTGCCTTCCATGATCGCCTCGGGCAGCCGCATACGCGGAATACTCTGCCGGACCGAGTTCATGGTGACGATGTGCGGCATACGCTGATAGTTGTTGGCCGAATTGGCGCTGAACTGGAGGTCGCCGGAGATGGTGCCTTCCGCGTAGCCGGGAAAGTAGAAGTTGAAATCCAGCGGCGTGCCGAACTGCAGGTTGCCGAAATTGACGCCCGGTTTGCCGTAACCCTGCATGGCGCCGAGGATCGCCATCATACGGGCCCACTGTGCCCCCATGGGTGAGCGACAGGCACCGCCGACACCGTTGCCCCAGCTGCCGACGCCCAGGTAGGTCTTCTTGCGGCCCCATTCGCGGGCCAGTGCCCGTACATCGCGTGCAGGTACACCGGTTTCCGGTTCCTGCCACTCCGGGGTCTTCGGCGTACCGTCGGTCGTGCCAAGGATATAGTCCTTCCATTCCCCGAAGCCGGTGGTCCGGCCTTCGACAAAGGTCTTGTCGTACAGGTCTTCGGTGATCCAGACGTAGCACAGCGCCTGGGCGAAGGCCGCGTCGGTCCCGGGTCGGGGCGCGAACCACTTGCCGCCCAGCAGGGCTGCGGTGTGATTCAGGTAGGGATCGATATGCACCATCTTGATCCCCAGTTCCTTGGCCCAGTGCCGTCGCACGGTGCCCTCGTAGCCATAAGTGGCATCGGGGTCGCTGGACCAGAACACCATCATTTCGGCTTCTTTGAGACAGTCTTCCACCGTGCCGTAAAACTCCGGCACGCCCAGGCGCATGCTGTTGCCCCAGTGGTGCATGGCGCCCCAGAACCAGCCTTCCCAGCTGTCGGGATTGTTGTGCACCTTGCTGCAGCCAACCAGGTTCCAGAAACGGTTAAAGGCGCTCAGGTAATGGCCCAGGTTGCCCCACTGGTGATGTCCGCCATGGGCGACCAGGACCGCCCCGGGGCCTTTGCGCTTGGCGCGCTGAATTTCCTTTGCAACGATATCCAATGCCTCATCCCAGGAGATGCGCTCGAACTCCGAGATACCGCGATTCTGGATATTACGCTCACCGTCCGGATCGAAATCCACCCGCTTCATGGGGTGCAGCAGGCGGTCCTTGGAATACACCATGGATTTCTGGCACATGCCATGGGCGGCCAGGGTCGTGCGGCGCGGGGGTGTAAAGGTCTTTCCCCGCGCTTTCAGTGACCACGAGGGCGCGTCTTCCTCGGTGAACTCGATGGGTGTGATGCGCAGGATCTTGCCGTCCTTGACGTAAACGAAGATAGGTCCACCATTGGTACCGCTGGTGTAGCGCATAACGCCATCACCCATGTCGGTGCCGCTTTTCCAGCGGATGTTCTGCATCCGGTTCAGCGTAGTCATGAACCAGACGGCCAGTTCATCCGGGCCGTCCAGGGCGACTTTGAAATTTTTCGCGGCGTCGATGCGCACCAGGTGGTCGAAAGGCGGTGTCAGGAATTCTTCGGCAATCGCCTGGTTCTTGAAGACGATGGACAGGTCCGGATTCTTGCACAGGCCCTTACCCGAGCTGATCTTGCCGTTTTCAAACTTTACCCAGCGGCCTTTCGGGCTGTCCTTGAGCCTGAATTGTGCGGTGAGGTCTCGTTCATTCAGACGCCGGGCAAATTCGGGCTGGGTACGGGCTGTGAATCGCAGTGCCTGCACCATTCCAAAAAGTATGATCGAAAATTTCATTACGTCCTCTCAGTTCCCGCACCTGGGTTTGGCAGTGCCCGGTAATTGACGGCCGACAAAACCATTAATGACATAACTTTAATACATTTTAGCCATTTGTATCATTTTAGCTGCGGGCTGACACGGTCCCGGCAGACTTAGGTCAATATCAGGGGGTTTGCAGCCTCGCGGCCGTGCACGATGGTGGAAGCTCCAGCCCCAGGGAGGGGGCGGGTGGCTGGGTGGGCCTTATTGGTCCAGAGACTCTGCCAGGCTGTGCGACCGTGCCCAGTGTTCAATTTGCGCCTTCAGCGCGCCCCATTCCGGATGCAGCGGGCAAGGGTTGCTGGGGTCGCAGTCTCCCAGGCCAAACAGGCAGTGGTCCGCTTTTGGTTCAAAGTCGACCGCCTGCAAGATATCGATGAATCTGATATCCGCTGGCGGCCTTGCCAGTACGAATCCGCCGTGGTGACCCTTCTGGGCGTCCAGAAGCCCGCTTTCGGTCAATTTGCGCATGATCTTTGAAAGAAACGAGGGCGGTACGTCGACGGCCTTGGCCAGGTCGCGTGTCCGTATTCTTCCATCGGGTTTCGAGCGGGCCATATAGGACATGGCGCGGAGGGCGTATTCGGCAGGTCGGCTCAGGTACATCAGCCTATTTTAACGCCTGTTTCTGGCAGGCACACGAACCCCATATCAATGGAATTGACAATCTATTGAGGTGGTCTTAAGTTGGTACGAGTCACACATAGGTGCGGGACGTATTGTTGCGCCCGCCAACGTCGAAAACGGGAAAGCGTCATGGCGAATACCTCACCCGCCTACCAGTACGATCGCAAGAAACAGATTTCTGTCCTCAGCATGAACACATTGGCGTTCACCATAAACTTCGCCGTGTGGACGATGTTTTCAGTCATCGGCATCAAGATCAAGCAGGAATTGGGCCTGAGCGAGACGGAGTTCGGTCTGTTGATCGCCACGCCCATCCTGACCGGTTCGCTGGTTCGCTTGCCTCTGGGGTTTCTTACAGATCGTTTTGGCGGGCGCGTGGTCTATTTCATCCAGATGTTGCTGGTGGCGGCAGCCACTTACGGGCTGCATTTTGCCGATCAGTTCTGGCAGTACCTGATGATCGGGCTGTGTATCGGCCTGGCTGGCGGGTCATTTGCGATCGGCATTGCCTACACCTCAGCCTGGTTCGGAAAGAAACAGCAGGGCTTTGCCATGGGTATTTTTGGGGCCGGCAATGCGGGTGCTGCATTGAATATCTTTGTCGCGCCACTGATCATCGTGGCGCTGGGCTGGCGTGCCGTTCCGGTGATCTACTCGGTGGCCATGCTGGTCATGGCCTTCGTCTTCCTGATGTTCACCTACAACGACCCGCAGCTCGAGGACAGGCGGCGCAACCAAAGCTTCCCATCGGTCGGTGACCAGTTCAAGGCATTGACCGAGACGCGCGTATGGCGTTATGGGTTGGCCTACTACTTTGTCTTCGGCGGTTTCGTCGCCCTGTCGCTGTGGTTGCCGAAGTACTACATGGCTGAATACGGTCTGGATCTGAAGCAGGCCGCACTGATTTCGCTGATTTTTGTACTGCCCTCTGGCGTTATTCGGGCGCTGGGTGGCTGGTTTTCGGACAAGTGGGGCGGCGAGACTGTCACCTGGTGGGTGTTCTGGGTATGCATTATCTGCCTGTTCTTCATGTGCTACCCGCAGACCACCGTCACCGTTCACCGCATCAATGAAGACCTGACGTTCAATGTTGGCGCTGGGGTCGTTGTATTCACGATCCTGGCCTTTGTCGTCGGTATTGCCCAGGGCATTGGCAAGGCCAGCGTCTATCGCAGTCTTGCGGATCACTACAGCGGCAACATGGGTACCGTGGGCGGCCTCGTTGGTGTCATTGGTGGCCTGGGTGGTTTTACCCTGCCAATCATGTTCGGTATCGCCGTGGATGCTACCGGGGTACGCAGCACCACCTTCATGCTCATGTTCGGCGTACTCGCCGGGGTCATGATCTGGACCTGGATGGCAGCCAGGGGCGAGCGTGAAGCCGTGCTGGCGCGTCGGCCGGGCTTGCGGGAACAACTGGTCCAGGAAGAACTGGCCAGGCCCATTTCAACAGCCGGTCGTTGGATCAGTCACTGGAATCCGGACGACCCCGATTTCTGGGCCGGCGGCGGCCGAATAGTTGCGTTGCGTAACCTGCTGCTCTCCATGCCGCCGTTGCTGCTTTCCTTCGCGGTATGGGTGGTCTGGAGCGTGGTGGTGATCGAGTTGCCGCGCGCCGGGTTCAGCTTCACCACCGGGGAACTGTTCTGGCTGGCCGCTGCACCGGGCTTGTCAGGCGCCGCTTTCCGCTTACTGTATTCGTTCGTGGTGCCGATTTTCGGCGGGCGGAACTTCACCATTTTCAGCACCCTGACCCTGCTCGTACCCACGCTGTGGATGGCAGTTGCGGTACAGAACCCGAACACCAGTTACACCGTTTTCGTGTTTATCGCGCTTCTGTGCGGCCTCGGCGGCGGCAACTTTTCCGCCAGCATGGCCCACATCAGCTTTCTCTTTCCCAAGAAGAGCCTGGGCACCGCGCTGGGCTGGAATGCCGGCATTGGCAACCTGGGCGTGGGTCTCATGCAGGCCGTGGTACCGCTGGTGATCTTCAGCGGAGCGTTGGCGTTCAAGGGCGGCCTGCCGCAGACCTACGAAGCGGGCGGGGCGGCGAGCCAGGTCTGGCTGCAGAACGCCGGCCTGATATGGATACCGTTCATCCTTCTGGCAGCCATTGCCGCCGCCCTGGGGCAGAACAACCTGCGCGGGGTGCAGGAAACCTATGCGCAGAAGACCGCGATCTTCGGTCGCAAGCACGCCTGGATACTGGGCTGGCTCTATACCGGCACTTTTGGCTCTTTCATCGGTTTTGCCGCGGCGTTCCCGATCTTGCTGGCAGTGCTGTTTCCCGAGTCCGGCGCGCTTAAGTACGCCTTCGTAGGTCCGCTGGCCGGCGCCCTGATCCGGCCGCTGGGCGGCTGGATGTCAGACCGCATCGGCGGCGCCAAGGTCACCTTCTGGACTTTCGCCTTGATGTTCCTGGCGGGCGCCTGGGTATGGATCAGCCTGCCTGCAGAGGCTGGCGCCAATGACGTCACCGGCTTCTTCATGGCCTTCATGTTGTTATTCGTCACGGCCGGCGTCGGCAACGGTTCGGTATTCCACATCGTGCCAACCGTGTTCCGCAAGTTGCATGAAAAACAAGCGGCGGGGCAGGGGCAATCCGCACAGGAAGCGGCGATTACCGCTGGCGACGTCGAGGCCTCCGTCGCACTTGGTTTTACCAGCGCGATTGCCGCCCTGGGACTGTTCTTCATTCCCGCCATGGTTGCCACCTCGATCCAGGCAACGGGTACCGCCCGGTTTGCCATCACCGTATTCAGCATTTTTTACCTGAGCTGCGTGGCGGCCACCTGGTGGTGGTACCGGCGTAGAGAAGCGGAAGCACGCTGCGACTAGGAGTTAGAAATGGCTAAAGATATTCAAAAATGGAACCCGGAAGATCCGCAGGAGTGGGCAACAACGGGTAAAGCCATCGCGACACGCAACCTGTGGATTTCCATTCCCAGCCTGTTGTGCGGGTTTGCGGTGTGGCTGTACTGGGGCATCATCACCGTACAAATGCTCAACCTCGGCTTTCCGTTCGCCAAGTCCGAGCTGTTTTCGCTCACCGCAGTGGCCGGCCTGGCTGGTGCCACCTTACGCATCCCCAGCACGTTCTTCATCCGCATTGCCGGTGGCCGCAATACCATTTTCTTCACCACCGCCTTGTTGATGATTCCGGCGATCGGCACCGGCATGGCGCTCCAGGATGCGAATACCCCGTTGTGGCAATTCCAGTTACTGGCATTGCTGTCGGGTATCGGCGGCGGCAACTTCGCTTCTTCCATGTCCAATATCAGTTTCTTCTACCCCAAGAAGCAGCAGGGCCTGGCCCTGGGGCTGAATGCCGGGTTGGGTAATTTTGGCGTCACCACCATGCAGATACTGGTGCCGCTCAGCATGACATTCGGCTTGTTCGGCGGCGACTCCATGACCCTGCAAACTGCCAGCGGTACGCTGATCGGAAAGATCCCTGCCGGTACCGAAACCTACCTGCACAACGCCGGCTATGTCTGGCTGCTGTTCCTGGTGCCCCTGGCCTTCGCCGGCTGGTTCGGTATGAACAACATCCGTGACGAGCACGTCTCGCCGCATTTGGGCAGCCCGTTTTCCTCGTTCCTGATCATCAGCTTCATGCTTCTGATCGCAGTATTCACTGCCGGTAGCGGCCTGTGGCTGATGCTGCCGGAAGCAGCCAACGGATCAGGTTTCAACGTACCCAAGGAATTCGTCCTGCTGCTGGTCGTGGTCGTGACCGTTTTGCTGCTCCGGATGATCCCGGGTGATGTCGGCACTAACCTGAAACGCCAGTACCGGATTTTCCGCAACAAGCACACCTGGGTCATGACCATCATCTATACCATGACCTTTGGTTCGTTCATCGGCTATGCGGCGGCTTTCGCGCTGGCGATCAAGGTCGTGTTTGGTTACCAGCACGTGATGGTCGACGGTGTCATGACCCACGACATGGTCAACCCGAATGGCCCGTCGGCGCTGATGTATGCCTGGATGGGTGCGTTTATCGGTGCCCTGATTCGACCGGTGGGCGGCATGATTTCGGACAAGATGGGCGGCGCCAAGGTCACCCAGATCATTTCTGTCGTCATGTTCTTCAGCGCACTGGGCGTGGCCTACTACCTCAAGGTGGCCTATGCGTCGGCGACACCCGAGCAGTATTTCGTGCCCTTCCTGCTGTTGTTCCTGCTGCTGTTCGCTGCCACTGGTATCGGCAACGGCTCTACCTTCCGCACCATCTCGCAGGTGTTTGACAAGGAACAGGCGGGCCCGGTGCTGGGCTGGACTTCAGCGATCGCGGCCTACGGCGCGTTCTACATTCCGCAAGTGTTCGGTGAGCAGATCAAGGCGACCACGCCGGAGAACGCACTGTTCGGTTTCGCGGCCTTCTACGGCATCTGCATTCTGATCAACTGGTGGTTCTACCTGCGCAAAGGCGCGGAGTTCCACAACCCCTGATTACCGGAGCAAGTCATGAGCCACTTTCTCGATAACCTGACCTATTTCACCCGGACCAAGCCGGAACCGTATGCGGATGGACACGGGGTGACCACCAGCGAACCGAGAGACTGGGAGCGCGCCTATCGTGGGCGCTGGTCGCACGATAAGGTGGTGCGTTCCACCCACGGCGTGAACTGCACCGGTTCCTGTAGCTGGAAGATTTACGTCAAGGGTGGGCTGGTGACCTGGGAAACCCAGCAGACCGATTACCCCCGCACCCGGCCCGACCTGCCCAACCACGAGCCACGGGGCTGTTCGCGCGGCGCCAGCTATTCCTGGTATCTGTACAGCTCGGCACGTCTGAAATACCCGATGATCCGCAGCCAGATGCTGCAATCCTGGCGCAGCCTGCGCCAGCAGCATGCCGACCCGGTCGTTGCCTGGCAACACCTGGTCGAGGACAAGAAGGCCAGCAAGGCTTACAAATCGGCGCGCGGCCTGGGCGGCATGGTGCGTGGCGACTGGGATGAGGTGAACGAAATCATCGCCGCGGCGAACATCTACACCGCCAAGGTCTATGGACCCGACCGGGTGATCGGCTTTTCACCGATCCCGGCCATGTCGATGGTGTCCTACGCAGGCGGTTCGCGCTATCTGTCCCTGATCGGCGGCACCTGCATGAGCTTTTACGACTGGTACTGCGATTTGCCCCCAAGTTCACCGCAAGTGTGGGGTGAGCAGACCGACGTGCCGGAAAGTGCCGACTGGTACAACTCCAGCTATATCATCGCCTGGGGTTCGAACGTGCCGCAGACGCGCACACCAGATGCTCATTTCTTTACCGAGGTGCGCTACAAGGGCACCAAGACCGTCGCTGTCACACCCGATTACAGCGAGGTGGCCAAGTTGTCCGATGTGTGGTTGCCGGCGCGCCAGGGAACTGATTCTGCACTGGCCATGGCGATGGGTCACGTGATTCTGAAGGAATTCCACGTCGACAGACCCAGTGCGTACTTCCAGGACTATGTGCGCAAGTACTCCGACATGCCGTTCCTGGTCATGCTGGATCGAAAAGACGGCCGCTGGGTGCCCGGGCGCACCTTGCGCGCTTCAGATTTTTCCGGCCACCTGGGGCACGAAAACCACCCCGACTGGAAGCCCGTTGTGCTGGATGAGAATGGCCTCCAGGCCGTGGTGCCCAATGGCACCATCGGGGCCCGCTGGGGTGACCAGGGCAAGTGGAACCTGGAAGAAAAGAACCAGCACGATGGCAGTGACATCAAGCCGGTGCTGAGTTTTCTCGACCTGTCCGACGAGGTGCTGCCGGTGGCTTTTCCGTATTTCGGCAACCAGCGTCACGACCAGGAGATCTTCGCCCACAGCGACCACGACAGCATCCTCAGTCGCAAAGTACCGGTGAAAACACTCGACTTGGCAGACGGGCCGGCCAGGGTGGTGACGATCTATGACCTGATGCTGGCCAACTATGGCGTAGACCGTGGTCTGGGCGACGAGCAGGCAGCGCAAAGTTACGACGACGATATCCCCTATACCCCTGCCTGGCAGGAAAAGATCACCGGGGTCAAGCGCGAACAGGTGATCCAGGTCGCGCGCGAGTTTGCTGACACGGCTGACAAGACCCGGGGCCGTTCCATGGTGATCCTGGGTGCGGCGATCAACCATTGGTACAACATGGACATGACCTACCGCGGCATCATCAACATGCTGATCATGTGCGGTTGCGTGGGGCAAAGCGGCGGCGGTTGGGCGCACTACGTGGGTCAGGAGAAGCTGCGCCCGCAAACCGGCTGGCTGCCATTGGCCTTCGGGCTGGACTGGAGCCGCCCGCCTCGGCAGATGAACAGCACTTCATTTTTCTATGCGCACTCCAGTCAGTGGCGCTATGAAAAACTGGAGCTGGATGAAATCCTCTCGCCGCTGGCTGATCGCGACGCCTGGCAAAACCAGAGTCTGATCGACTGCAATGTGCGTGCCGAACGCATGGGCTGGCTGCCATCGGCGCCGCAGCTGGAAGAGAACCCGCTGGAGCTGTCCAAAAAAGCCAGGGCTGAGGGTTTGAGCAGTGCTGACTACGTGGTCGGCCGGCTGAAGGACGGCAGTCTGCGCATGTCCTGCCAGGCACCGGACGAGCCGCGCAATTTCCCCCGCAACCTGTTCATCTGGCGCTCCAATCTGCTGGGCTCAAGCGGCAAAGGACACGAGTACATGCTCAAGCACCTGCTGGGCACCAACCACGGCGTGCTGGGCAAGGATCTGGGTCAGACCGGCGAACAAAAGCCCAGCGAGGTGGAATGGGTCGAACAGGCGCCGGAAGGCAAGCTGGACCTCGTGGTGACGCTTGATTTCAGGATGTCCACCACCTGCGTTTACTCGGATATCGTGCTGCCTTCGTCCACCTGGTACGAGAAGAACGACCTCAATACTTCTGACATGCACCCCTTTATTCACCCGCTGTCGCGCGCGGTGGATCCCGCCTGGGAAAGCCGCAGCGACTGGGATATCTACAAGGGCCTGGCCAAAATCTATTCCGAACTATGCCCTGGGCATCTGGATACGGAAACGGATATTGTCCAGGTACCGATCCTGCACGATACCCCCGCTGAACTGGGCCAGGCGCTGACAGTGAAGGACTGGAAGCGGGGCGAATGTGACGCCGTGCCGGGCAAGACCCTGCCGAATTACGTCGAGGTGGTGCGTGATTACCCCGATACCTACCGTAAGTTCATCTCGCTTGGCCCGCTGTTGTCGAAGCTGGGTAACGGCGGTAAGGGCATCGGTTGGAACACCGAGGACGAAGTGGCGCTGCTGGGTCGGCTCAACCGCGTGGTCACCGAGGAAGGTGTGTCCCAGGGCCAGCCCCGGATCGAGACCGATATCGACGCCGCCGAGGTGGTGCTGTCGCTGGCGCCTGAAACCAACGGCCAGGTGGCAGTGAAAGCCTGGCAGGCATTGAGCAAGATCACCGGGCGCGAGCATGCCCACCTGGCGTTGCCCAAGCAGGATGAAAAAATCCGCTTCCGTGACCTGCAGGCGCAACCGCGCAAGATCATCTCCTCGCCGACCTGGAGTGGCCTGGAAGACGAGCACGTCAGCTATAACGCGGGCTATACCAACGTGCACGAACTCATCCCCTGGCGGACGCTGACCGGGCGTCAGCAGTTCTACCAGGATCACAGCTGGATGCGGGATTTCGGCGAAAGCCTGTGTGTGTACAAGCCGCCCATTAACACCAAGACCGTGACCCCGGTGATCGATACGGTGGGCAAGGGCGGTAAGCAGGTGGTGCTGAACTGGATCACGCCGCACCAGAAGTGGGGCATTCACAGTACCTATTCGGAAAACTTGTTGTTGCTGACCCTGAGCCGCGGCGGGCCCTGCGTCTGGATGAGTGAAACGGATGCGGCCAAGATCGATTGCGCGGACAACGACTGGATCGAACTGTACAACACCAACGGTGCCATTGCGGCGCGGGCGGTGGTGAGTCAGCGCGTGCCGGAAGGGATGGTGATGATGTACCACGCGCAGGAAAAAATCATCAACACGCCGCTCAGTCCGATTACCGGTCAGCGCGGTGGTATCCATAACTCGGTCACGCGCGCCGTGGTCAAGCCCACGCACATGATCGGCGGTTACGCCCAGCTGTCCTGGGGCTTTAACTATTACGGCACGGTGGGCTCCAATCGCGATGAATTCGTGGTGGTTCGGAAACTGGGCAAGCTGGAGTGGAACGCGGCCGGCAGCGAAGCCAGTCAGGAGGCAGTGGCATGAAGATTCGGGCACAGATTGGAATGGTGCTGAACCTGGACAAGTGCATCGGCTGTCACACCTGTTCGGTGACTTGCAAAAATGTCTGGACCTCGCGGCAGGGCACGGAATACGCCTGGTTCAACAATGTCGAGACCAAGCCGGGCGTTGGCTACCCGCGCGAATGGGAGAACCAGGAGACCTGGAACGGCGGCTGGACCCTGAGTGCCGGCAACAAGCTGAAGCCGAAAATGGGCGGCAAAATAAAGCTGCTGTCGAAGATTTTCGCCAACCCGGACATGCCGCAGATCGACGAGTACTACGAGCCGTTTACCTACGACTACGAGCACCTGCAGAACGCGCCGGCATCGAAAAGCACACCGACCGCGCGCATGCGCTCGGCCATTACCGGCCAGCGCATGGAAAAACCCGACTGGGGACCCAACTGGGAGGAGATTCTCGGTGGCGAATTTTCCAAGCGCAGCAAGGATGTGAATTTCGAGGAGGTCGAGAAGGAAATCTACGGCCAGTTCGAACACACCTTCATGATGTACCTGCCCCGATTGTGCGAGCACTGCCTGAACCCGACCTGCGTGGCGGCCTGTCCAAGCGGCGCCATCTATAAGCGCGAGGAAGACGGCATCGTACTGATCGACCAGGACAAGTGCCGCGGCTGGCGCATGTGCGTCAGCGGTTGCCCGTACAAAAAGGTCTATTTCAACTGGCAGTCGGGCAAGTCGGAAAAATGCACCTTCTGCTATCCGCGCATCGAGGCGGGCGATCCAACCGTGTGCTCGGAAACCTGCGTTGGCCGAATCCGCTACCTGGGCGTGTTGTTGTACGACGCGGACCGCATTGGCGCGGCTGCCAGCGCGAAGGACGAGGAAGACCTTTACCAGGCACAACTGGACATTTTCCTCGATCCGAATGATCCCGCGGTGATCCGCCAGGCCGCCGAGGATGGCGTGCCGCACAGCTGGATCGAGGCTGCACAGCAGTCGCCGGTGTACAAGATGGCGATGGACTGGAAAGTGGCTTTCCCGCTGCACCCGGAATACCGGACCCTGCCGATGGTGTGGTACATACCACCGCTGTCACCGATCCAGAACGCTGCGGCCCAGGGCAAGCTGGGTGACGACGGGGTCATCCCTGATGTCACCCGCTTGCGGATACCGGTGAAATACCTGGCCAACATGCTCACCGCAGGCAAGGAACAGCCAGTGATCGAGGCGCTGGAGCGCATGATCGGTATGCGCGAGTACATGCGCGCGCGGCACGTGGAAGGCGTCAACGCTCAGCACATCCTGGAGCGCGTGGGCCTGGACGAAGCCATGCTCGAGGACATGTATCGAATCATGGCCCTGGCCAATTACGAGGACCGCTTTGTCATCCCCACCAACCACCGGGAATACGCCGGTGAGACACCGTTCGACAACGAACTGGCATTTGAGCACCGGTCTGACTGCGGGTTCAGTTTCGGTAACGGCTGCTCCGGGGGGGTAAGCAAGACCAGCCTGTTTGGCAGCCCGACGCACCGCAACACGCTGAGCGGGAAGCCGAGAGCGGCGGAGGTCGAAAAAGATGAAGACCTTTAAAATACTGGGAATGCTGATGTCCTATCCGCAGCCGGCCTGGCTGCAGCACCTGGACGAATGCCGCCCTGTGTTACAGGCGGAAAATCTGCTACCGAGAAAGTCGTTGCAGGCCGTGCTGGCATTCATCGACACCCTGGCGTTGGCCGATCCCTACCGTTTGCAGGAAGACTACGTTGGCACGTTCGATCGCGGACGGGCGCACGCACTGCACCTGTTCGAGCACATCCACGGCGAATCGCGCGATCGTGGCCAGGCCATGGTCAACCTGGCCGAGGCTTATGCGGAGAAAGGGCTGGTAATCG
>JAHEFS010000179.1 GCA_024640045.1 Chromatiales bacterium
CAATGTATTTCGGGTGGGCATCGCTTACGCGGTGGCTGCCTGGGTATTATTGCAGGTGGTCGATCTCGTATTCGAGTACATCACCGCTCCCGACTGGGTGATGCAGGTGTTCATGCTGGCGCTGGTCGTGGGCTTTCCCATTGTGCTGATCGTCGCCTGGGCCTTCGAGATCACGCCCGAGGGCGTCAAACGCGAAGCCGAAGTAGACCGCAGTGCATCGATCGCACCCAATACTGGACGCAAGCTCGATAGAATCATCATCGCGTTTCTGGCTGTGGCTGTGGTGTTCCTGGTCGCGGACCGTTTTCGGGTCAGGGATGCCTCAACCAGTCTGGTCGAACCCCAAACGGGCACCAACAAAGAACTCAAGCGAGTTGATGCGGCGCCGGCAGACTCGGCCACGAACCAATCCATCGCTGTGCTGCCATTGGCTAACCGAAGCACCAACCCAGAAGATGCCTTCTTTGCAGAGGGAATGCACGATGAACTGCTGACCCAGTTGAGCCGAGTGTCCGCATTGACGGTGATCTCCCGCACCTCCGTGATGGGCTACGCTGGCACCACCAAGCGGATGACGGAGATAGGTAAAGAGCTTGGCGTCGCCCACCTTGTCGAAGGCGGCGTCCAACGCGCGGGCAACCGGGTTCGCATCAACGTTCAGCTTATTGAGGCAGCCACCGACAAGCACCTGTGGGCCGAGGTATATGACCGTGAACTGACGACAGATAACCTGTTCGACATCCAGTCGGACATCACGCGCTCGATCGCCAATGCACTGCAGACCGTGCTGACCGGCGAGGAGGAGAGGAACCTCGACGCCAAGCCGACCGAAAACGTCGAGGCCTACGCCTTCTACCTCCGTGCCAAGGCGGCGGCCGCCACCTATGGTCGCACGATTCCCCAGATTGACCGCAGCATCGCCTCCTACCAGAAGGCCGTCGAACTCGACCCGGATTTTGCAGCCGCCTGGGCCGCGTTGAGCACCGATTACTCCGAGAGGTACTGGACGGGCAACCAGGAAGAAAGCATCCAATTGGCCGAGCAAGCCCTGGAACGGGCGCGGGCGCTTGTACCCGATTCCGCCGATACCTCGATCGCCGCAGGCTACTTCCATTACTGGGGCTACCTCGATTACGAGCCGGCCATCGAGGCATTTGACCGAGCGCTGGCGGCCAAGCCCGGCAGCATGCTGGCCCTGCGTGGCAAAGCCTACGTGCTTCGCCGCATGGGCCGTCTCGACGAATCCCTGGATATGTTCAACCAGATCGTCTCCCGGGACCCGCTGAATGCGGACATTCCGGTGGACCAGGCCTACGTGATGTTCTCCAAAGGTGACATGAACAGCGCCCAGGAACGCCTGGATCAGGCGAGAGTGCTCGGCGTCAACAGCGGGTTCCTGGCCACGGTGGAGTCGCTGGTTCTGGCCAGCCGGGGACGGCTGCAGGATGCCACGATGGCGCTGGGGGCCGCGCGGACCGATCAGCCTGCCAATTTCACTTCTGCCCTCGTCACCTTTGCCCGTTACGCCAAGGACAAGAAGCGACTCGAAACATTGGAGCAGCACATTCGTGAGCGCTTGCAGGAACAGGGTACGGCGTTTGAATACCGCGGAATGCTGGCCTGGATACTCCATGCTCTGGATGAGAAAAATGAGCTGCAGACAATTCTGGCCCGGCTCGAGACAGAATTACTGGAGCAGCGAGCGACCGGCCAGGACAGCTCTGAAAACGTCGGCCCTGCAGTATTCCTGATCAATGTTTACGGATTACAGGGCAACGAGGATCGCTTGCGCGAAGCGGTCCGCTATTTCGACGAGGAACTGAAACCCGATTTCATGCGACCATTGGAAGCAGGCGCTACCATTCCCACCGCGTTCGCGATGGTCGGCGATATTGACTCCGCCATGGACCGGGCCGAAATGATCGTTGAGCGATTCGGCTCCTGGGCCTTCTGGCCGTATCACTTCGAGGCGGCGTTCGATCCATTCAAGGACCACCCGAGATACCGAGCGCTGGACGACCGCTACCTGGCCTGGCTGGAGGAACAGAACCGGTGAGTTTCCTGGAGGAACTCAAACGGCGAAACGTCGTCCGCGTGGGCATTGCCTACGCAGTAACAGGTTGGCTGCTGGCCCAGGGTGTAGACGTGTTCCTGGAAAACTTCGGCGCACCGGAGTGGGCCATCAAGACAGTGCTGCTGATCATTCTGATCGGTTTCCCGCTGGCGCTTATCTTTGCCTGGGCCTTCGAGATGACACCGGAGGGATTGAAGCGCGAAAAGGACCTCGACCCTGAGGAATCGATCGCACCGGTCACCGGCCGCAAACTCGATCGCGCCATCATCGTCGTCCTGGTGCTGGCGCTGGGCTGGTTCGCGTGGGACAGATTTGGCGGTATGGACGAGGAAATCGCAAGTCCGATCGTCGCAATCACCCCGGAACAGACCACCCCGGCCCCTGAACCCGCAGTGGCCCAAAAAACGGGCGAGGATGACAAAACCATCGCCGTGTTGCCTTTCACAACGCGAAGCACATCCGAGGAAGACAGCTTTTTTTCCGATGGCATGCACGATGATCTGCTGACCCAACTGGCCAAGATTGGCAGCCTGAAGGTCATCTCGCGTACCTCGGTCATGGAGTACCGCGACACCACCAAGAACCTGCGCCAAATCGGCCAGGAACTCGGCGCCGCCGCCATCCTCGAGGGTGCGGTCCAGCGGGCGGGCAACCAGGTTCGAATCAACGTACAGCTGATCGATGCGGAATCCGACGAACATCTGTGGGCGGAAACCTACGACCGGGTGCTTTCCGTGGATAACCTGTTCGCCATGCAGACCGAGATGGCCAGAGCCATTGCCTCCGCGCTGAAAGCGACGCTGAGCCCGGCCGAGGAAGCAGCCATTGAGCACCAGCTGACCGAAAACCTGGAAGCGCTCGAAGCTTACCGGCGCGCCAAGATCATGAGCCAATACTTCTTTGCCGACGAGTTAAAACGTGCTGAGGCGGAGATCAGGCATGCACTCGAACTCGATCCCGAATTTGCCATGGCCTGGGCCCAACTCGCCTACATTCAATTGGCACAGTACTGGGGCGTCAACCCCAGGGACGAGTACCGTGTGCAGGCGCTCGAGGCCATTGAGCGGGGGCGGTCCATCGATCCCGACCTGACCGAGCTCAACATCATGGAGGGCTATTACCACTACTGGGGTTTTCTCGACTACCCGGCGGCACTGCGCGTGCTCGAACCCCTGCTGCCAGATAATCGAAACAACGCCGAGTTGCTGCAGGTTACGGCTTTTGTCAATCGCCGCGCCGGCAACTGGGACAAGACGCTGGAACTGCTGCAACAGGCGGAAATGCTGGCGCCACGTGACCTGGGCATCACCTATACGATTGGAGAGACCTACGCCATTCTGCGTCAATGGGTTCAGGCCCAGGCCTACCTCGAAAAGACCACCGCACTGGATCCGGCCCACTCCCGAACCTTGCAACTCAAAGCCGAAATTCTCGCCGGCCGTGACGGGGATTTCGTCGCCGGTGCACGGTACATGGGGATGGCCAAGGAACACCAACGGTTTCTCCGCATGCAACACTGGCGCATGCTGTTGCTCGCCGAAGACAAGGAGGGAGCGCTCGAAGTTGCGGCGATCATGGATGACGAGATAGAACCTGAGTTCGAGCATTTCCGAGGCATGGCCATTGGACTCACACATACCTACTTCGGAAACCCCGATGCGGCTCGGCCTTCACTGGAGGCGGCCAGGGATAGCCTGGAGCAGGCAATTGGCCAAAACAATGATGATTATTGGCTTCTGCTTGGGCTGTGCGAAACGCATGCCGCGCTCGGTTTGGAAAGCAAGACGCTTGACTATTGCGCGCGGGCGAGAGAGGCGATGGCTGTGGATGCCATGTCGGTTCCGCTGGATACCTATGATCTCGGCACCATCCTGGCCATGGCAGGTGACAAAGAAGCCGCCATGAGCATGTTAAAGCCAATCGCCGAATCCGGTATCGGTTACAGTCGCCACTGGTACCTGGCCAATCGAAGACTGGACCCATTACGCGACCATCCCGACTGGCCTGCCCTGATGGAAGCACTGGAGCCTGATCAATGACCATCGGATTACGGGTCACCATGCCGACACGGGCTTATGAGCAAGATGACCCATCCATGGGCCA
>JAHEFS010000067.1 GCA_024640045.1 Chromatiales bacterium
ACACCCTGCGCAACAACAAGGGCGAGATCGCCATCATCAAGTGCGGTTCAGCAGGCTGTGGGCACGAGGGTGAAGACGGGCACTGAGCCAGACGCTCTCGCCACCCCTGGAAGAGGGAGCCCTCGGGCTCCCTTTTCCTTTGCATGTTTTATACTTCCCCCGGTATTGGTGGCGCCAGGGTCGGCGCAACCCGAATGGAAAACCCGGCTGGAAGGAACCAAGATCTTGAAGAATGAAGAATTGCTGTCGATGCTGGATGTGTTCAGGGGACTGGACGAGCAAGATTGCCAATTATTGGCAGACAAGTTTGAGCGCCGGACTTTCGCCCCGGGAGAAGTGATCTGCAACGAGGGCGAGCGGATTGAATCATTTTCCATCGTCGTCAGCGGCGAGGTTGATGCCGTATTGCCTGCGGACAGTGAAACCGTCCATCGTGTATCCGAGTTGAAACTGGGCAGCTTCGGGCCAGGTGAACACTTCGGGGAATACTGCCTGTTGGACATGCGACCGGCTTCGGCAACCGTCAGAGCCCGGGAGGACGTCGAACTGCTTGAGATCAGCACCCGTGACCTGAACGCGATCATCAATGCCCATTGTGAAATCGCGAAAACCGTCTATTACAACCTGGCGTTGCTGCTGGTCGACCGCCTGCGGCGTTCGAACCAGGAGCTTGACATCATTTTGGCGGACTAGGGGGCCGGTTTCCCTCACCTTGCTGTTCGTCCGCCCAGCCGGCAAGTTCCACCATGGCGCAGCGGTAACCGGCATCCACGATCCGGTCGAAAGTCTTGACCTCCGTGATACCGAACCCGCGCACGTCGGGTTGCAGCAGTTTGTCGGCTCGTGCCCCAAGTTCCCGCATCTGTCCCAGCGTGCCAATCTCGGTGGCTTTGAGCATGATGGTGGATAGCGCTGGCACACGATAGCGCTTCATGAAGGGCAGGTATCGCCCCGCCAGTACGCGCCAGGCCGGGGGTACCGATTCGTAGTCCACTTCGTAATTTTTCTGCGACGACAGATCGACGGCCAGGATGTGGCCAACCGGCTTTTGCTGCATCAGGTTGACCGGCAGGCTGTTCAGTACCGAACCATCGATCGACAGGCGTCGATTGACGACTGCAGGTGGCAGCACCCCGGGCATGGCGGCGCTCGCGCACAGTGCGGCGGCAACTTCGCCCCGTTCGTGCAGGTTGAGTGAGCCATCGTCGAGCACACTGGAAACGCAAAAGAAGGGGATGGGCAAATCCTCCAGCTGCATGCCCAGGTGTTCTTTCAGCAGCCGGCTCATGCGCCCGCCGCGAATCAGCGAGGTGACCGGCATGGTGTAGTCGCTGAACGGCTTACCCTGCACGAAGCACTGCCGAGCGGTGCTCATGATCCGTTCCTGGTCCCAGCCAGCCGCCATCGCGGCGCCCATGATGCTGCCGATGCTGCAGCCGCCGATCCAGTCCACGGGAATGTCGAGTTCACGCATGGCCTGGTAGACACCGATGTGAGCGAATCCCCGGGCGGCGCCCGCGGACAATACCAGCCCCCTCGCGTTGCCGGATATTACCCGCGTGACGCGCGCCTGGTCTTCCGGCTGTTCGGCGCGCAGATGCAGGTGGAAATTTACCGTGATGGCATCCAGCCACTTGGCCGTGCCTGAAATCGGCTGTCCCTGGCCAGGCTGCAGCAGGACGAGTGCATGCTGTGCGCCATAATCCTGTTGCTCCTGCCCGGCCAGCGAGGCACTGGCCCGGTCAATGTCGCCGGTGCTCTCGGCAACATAAACGATCAGGTCAGCCTGGCGCTTGGCCAGCTCCGCCCATGGTCCGGTCGGGCCGGCGGTCAGAAAGACGGTGAATTCGCATTGGTCTTCCTGCTCATGCAGCCATTCAGTTGCTGCCTCGCAAATGTTATCGCCCATCGTTTCATCCAGGCCGGATCCGATAACCGTTTCAATGCGGGACTGATCGACCCGTGCGACCTGTCCGTACGCACCCAGGTCCTGAACCAGTTCGGTGCCGAACGCCGCGGTGCGAGGGTGGTCGTCCAGCGGGACGATGGCCAGGGTGCGCGGTTGCCGATACCGGTTGGTGCTGCCGCGCCGGGTCATATCCACCACGTTGGCGGCCAGTTTCATGACCAGCCGCGGGTGAGTGGCGGCCAGGGCATCAAAGTGTTTTCGATCGATTCGCACCAGCAGGCTGTCGCGGACGGCCCGGACGCCTGCGCTCCGCGGCAAGCCGCTGAGCAGGCTCATCTCGCCGACACTGTCACCCGGCACGATCTCGCCCAGCAATCTCGCCTGGCCATGATCGGCAGGTTCCAGCCAGGCTTGCAGGCGGCCGCGCGCGAGCAGATACAGGGAGTCTCCTGCCTGGCCCTGGTGAAACAGCCATTCCCCGCCCTGCAGAACCCGGGTTTCAAAAAAATCTTGCAGCTCGGGTGTCACACGTTCGCCAAAGTAGCGTTCCAGCACCTTGCGGGTCCGTTCCGGCAGGGTCATGATTCCCGACTCCCGTGAACCAGGCTGCCCGGATCCAGCCCCTCCAGGGTTTCCAGCATGATGCCCAGTGAACTGATGAACAGATCGAACCGCTCCTCGTCGTGCCGATCGAAGGGTTTGCCATCGTGACGGTTGAGCAGTTGTGCCACCGCGAACACCTGGCCTTTGCGGTCCTTGATCGGCAGGCTGATGAGGGAGCGCGTGCGATAGCCCGTCTTGCGATCGACTTCCGGGTTGAACCGGTCGTCCGCGTAGGCATCGTCGATGCGAATGATTTCTCCGCTTTTAGCCGCAGCGCCGGCGATGCCGCTGCCCAATGGGATACGAACCTCGCCCATGTTTTCCAGGTTGTCGGCGACACGCAGCACCAGTGAATCACTCTCCACCAGGAACAATGAAGCCCGATCGGCATCGAGCAATTGGCCCAGCTTGCGGGTGAAGGCGAAAAGCCCCTGGCGCAGCATGCCGCGAAAAGCCACGTCGCTGGCCATGGCGGTGGCTTCCAGCAAGCGCTGCGAATCGCTGGTGATTTCCTCGAGCAAGTGTCGGAACCCGCTCTCGTCCAGATCATCGACGACTTCGTCCAGGGCCCGCTTTTTGCGATTGTCTGCCAGCATTTCCATCATCTGCCGGTTATTGGCAATGACGGCGTCGGTGAAGGTGGAGAGCTTGCCATCTTCCAGGTGAACGATCCGGTCGGCGATGTCCAGGATGCGATTGTCGTGTGTGACCAGCAGGATGGTGGTGCCTTGTTCCTTGGCCAGCGTCTTCATGCGCTCCACCACCTCGCGGCCTGAATGCTTGTCCAGGCTTGCGGTTGGCTCGTCCGCCAGCAGCATGGCCGGTTCGCCGACCAGGGCCCGGGCGATGGCCACGCGCTGGCGCTGGCCGCCCGACAACTGGTCGGGTTTGTGGTGTAGGTGCTCGCCCAGGCCGACGGCTTCGAGCATTTCCATGGACCGGCGCTGGAGTTCCGAGGCGCGGGCAAGCCCGGTGACGCGCAGTCCCAGTTCCACGTTTTGCAAGGCGCTGAGGGCGCCAATCAGGTTGTGCTGCTGAAATATGAAGCCGATCTGCTTACGGACTCGCTCCAGGGTTCGCGGCCTGGCTCCGCACAATTCCTCGCCCAGCACCCGTACGCTGCCTTCCTGTCCTGAGCGCAGTGCACCCACCAGAGTCAGCAGGGTCGTTTTTCCCGATCCGGAGGGTCCGGTGACAATGACGATTTCACCTTGCGGAATTTCCGTCGTGATGTCGTATAGCACCTGTTTGCGCAGACCGCCCGTGCCATAAAAATGGTTCAGACCCTCGACCACGATGGGTGCTGTGCCGGACATCAGAAGACGTCTGCCGGATCGAGGCGTCGAACCTTGCGCAAGGCCAGCAACGCCGAGATGGCACACATGGACAAGGTCATGATCAGCACCGTGATCGCGCGGTCGGAAGTCATGTACAGCGGCAGGTTGGTGGCCGCCGAGGCGCGCCCGTAGAGCCAGTTCACGGCGCCCACTCCGGGCAGGTATCCGAGAACACCGAGAATGGCTGCCTGCTGGATGACGATGCCCGAAATGAAGCGGTTCCGGTAGCCCATGGCGCGCAACGTGGCGTATTCCGAAAGGTGCTCGGAGACATCCGCGAACAGGATCTGGTAGACAATAATCGCGCCGACAACGAAGCCCATGATCGCGCCGAAGGCGAACACGTATCCAATCGGGGTGGCGGAATTCCAATAGTCTGTCTCACGCTTGACGAAATCGGCTTTCGTCATCACCAGTACGTCGTTGGGCAGGTAGTCCCGCAGGCGGTCCCGCACCATGACCGGGTCCGCGCCTTCATGCAGCTTGATCAGCCCCAGCTGAATGTCCTCGCGGGCTCGCGACGGGAACAGCCGCAACCAGTTGTCCACGCTGGTCATGATCGATCCGTCGATGCCGAAGGAAGTGCCCAGGCGATAAACCCCGGCGACTTCGATTTCGCGGTCGTTGATCTCGGTAATGACAGGCCGTCCGGATTCGATCGCCTCGCCGACCGGCCCGAACTCGGGACGGGACAGTGCGTCGAACAGCACCACGTCCTGCTGGCGCAGCAATCGCCGTTGTTCGTTGACGCCCTCGGTGGCGATCAGGTCGTACTCCGGGTTGAAACCGATGGCGCTGAGGCTGCGGCGCTCGCTGTTCCAGGGGTTCTTCCAGGTAGCTGGGAAGATGTAAACCGGGGAGACGCCCGCGACGTCCTCGTCGCCCAGCGCCTGGTACAAGCGGCGGATGGAAAACGGCTGCGGCCGCACGATGAATACACTGTCCTTGCTGAACAGCGCAATGTCGTAGTTGATGCGCTCCTGGAAACGCACGGCGCTTTCGAACAAGGCCGCCCGAAAGCCCAGTTGCATCATGATCAACAGCACCGCGAAACCGATGCCCGCCACCGCGACCGCCAGTCGCGCCGGGCGGTGTTTCAATTGCAGCCAGCCGATCGGAAGTCGCATACGCGCCGCTGCAGCCTCTGTCAGGAGCCGGTTTCGATGATGACTTCGACCTGCAAATTGGTCAGCGTAGCCACTGGCCCGGGGTCGTCCAGCAGAATTTCTACTTCGATGATTCGGGCATCCTTCCGCGCTGCGGGGTCCGTACCGATCACGTCTTGCTTCCGCACCTGGACCCGGATTCGTTCTACGCGGCCGGCCAGCGGTCCGTCCAGGGCATCACTGGTCACGCGTGCGGCCTGGCCGGGGCGGACCCGCCCAATATCGGTTTCATAGACTTCTGCGATGGCCATCATTCGGTCGGTACGAGCGAGGTCCAGCAGACCGTCAGCGCCGGCCAGTTCGCCTGGATAAGCGTGAATTTCCAGCACTTGTCCAGTGGATGGCGCGCGCACGAGGCTGCGTTCGACTTCGGCTTGCCGCAGCAGAACGAGAGCTTCGGCCACCTCGATCGATGATTGTGCTACCCGGGTGTTCGAGCGTGCGGCCGTGCAGGAAGACGCCCTGGCTTCGGCATCTCCCTGGGTCTGTTCGGCTTCCTCGGCGGAGGCCAGGTTGCGCTCCAGCAAGTTGACTCTGCGCGCAGCTTCACTCTCCGCGACCCGAGCCAGGGTACAGGCCTCATCGGCATGGCTGCTGGCGGCCTCGGCTGCCAGCCGCGCCAGTTCCAGTTCCCGCTCCGCCATGGCCTGATGGCTGCGGAGCATATCGGTGCTGTCGGTGACCGCCAGCAGTTGACCCGGCTGAACCCAGTCTCCGGCGTCCACCAATAATTCACGGATCACGGAACCTGAGACGGCGTGCGTGGTGGAAGCCGTGGAGAGCGTGATGACGCCATGTTCGGGTTCGAGTCGACCCAGGGCAGAGACGTCCTGGGCGAGCACCGTTCCGGATGCCAATATCAGGCTGATTCCTAACATGGCCGGGCACAGGGATTGCTTCTTGACTTCCGTCTTGTGGATCACCGTAGGTCCTTTCCTCTGGCCCAGCCACGTGTTCTTGGATATGCCGCGGCTCAGGGCTCGTTACGTCGTTCTTTGTTGGGGCGAATACCAGCAGGGCAGAGGATTAGGGATGCATGACCTCGTGCCTGCGGTCCTTCGCGGGCTTTGCCGAAGTATGGACTTGCGGGTGAAGGATATGCAAGTCTACGCGCGCTTTTGCGGGACCGGGCATGGACAGACACTGACCCTGGAGGCAATGGTCTTTCGCAAAACCGGGGTCATGATGTATTCTGACATGCTGTGATGCCATGAAAGGCACACCCCCAAACAAGGCAGGTTGATTACCTATGGAATTGATCGAAATCTTTTGCGATTGGCCGGATCAGGTCGAATGCCCCAAGGGTAAGGTTCTTTTCAATCATGGAGAACCTGCCGACTACATGTACGTGGTCCTGGACGGTGAGGTTGAGCTCAAGGTCGGGGATGAACCGCTCGCGGCGGAAATTACCGGCGGCATTTTTGGTGAAATGGCCCTGGTAGATTCTCGACGTGTCGCTGATGCGGTTATTATCCGCCCCAGCCGTCTTGCCCGGATCAATCGGGAGCAATTCCGGTCCCTGATCCAGCAGGACCCGGAAATCGCAATTCACCTCATTGCTGTGCTGGCCAACCGATTGCGCGTCGCAGTTGCCATGAGCAAACTCTGAGACTATTGGATCGCCGGTAATCGCAGTGCCGCCAGGCAGTTGACGTTATGGAACTCTCACAACTGTTCAACCAAGTCCCGGAAAGGGAATCCTTCCATGCCGGTACTGTGATTTTCACCGAGGGCGATCCTGCCCAAACCATGTACCTGATCGTGGAAGGGCAGGTGCGCCTCAGCCTCCAGGGTGAGCCGATGGCCATGGCTGTGGCTGGAGGGTTTGTGGGTGAAATGGCCCTGATCGATAAGAGCCCGCGCAGTGCGACGGCAACCGCTCTGACCGATTGCGTGTTGGCCCCGATCGACCGGGACCGGTTTCTCGACATGTTGCGCACCACGCCTGAATTCGCGCTACTCGTCATGGCCGTGCTGACCGACCGACTGCGCCTGGCCAACGAAATTCTCGCTTCGGCATAGGGATTGCCGGCGTTTCAGTCCAGGCGCTTGCTGAAGCGCAGGATTGCGAAACTCATCGCGAACACGATGAAAGCCCCGAGTATGGCCATTTCTGCCGCAAGCTCATGCAAGTCTGCACCGCGCAGCACCACGCCCCTTATCAAACGCATGAAATGCGTCATCGGTAGTATTTCTGCAATCCACTGTGCCGGTTTCGGCATGCCGTCGAATGGGAACATGAAACCGGAAAGCAGAATCGACGGCATCAGGATGAAGAACGTCATCTGCATGGCCTGGAACTGGTTGTCGGCGACTGTGGAAATCATCAACCCCAGCGCCAGGTTGGCCACCACGAAGGTCAGCGCGACCAGGTAGACATCCAGCAGCGTGCCGCGTATGGGTATGTCGAACAGGGCAACGCCCAGCGCCAGCACCAGGCTAACCTGAATGAGGCCGATCAGTACGTAGGGCAGAATCTTGGCCAGCATCAGTTCGGGCGTCCGGATGGGCGTCGTGATCAGCAGTTCCAGGTTGCCCCGTTCACGTTCGCGAACGATGGCCACGGCCGTAAAAAGGATCATTGTCAGCGTCAGGATGATGCCGATCAGCCCCGGCACCGTGTTCACCGGTGAGCGCCGTTCGGGGTTGTAAAAATTCCTGATTTCGAACCGGGGCGGTCGGTCGAGGTAGGGGGACACGCGACCCGATTGCCCAAGTCGGGCGATGGCGCTTTGCACGATCGGGTCCGAACCGTCGGCCAGCAGTTGCATCAGGGCGCGATCTCCCTGTGCCTGGCGTCGGTCAAAATCCGGCGGCACGTAGATGCCCACCGTAATTTCGCCCTGCCGCAGCAGTTGCTCCAGTTCAGAGGCATTGCGGACCTGGTGCCTGATGTCGATGACCTGGGAATGGGCGAGATCCTGAATTGCCTGGCGCGATGCGCTGGTATTGGCCATGTCGGCAACTGCAGTGGACAAATGCCGGACATCGAAGTTGATGGCGTAGCCGAATAGCAACAATTGCAGGACCGGGATCCCGACGATCATGCCGAAAGTCAGGCGGTCGCGGCGAAGCTGGCGCAGTTCTTTCCACACCACCGCGCCGATGCGCTGCAGGGCCTTCACGCGGCCTCCTTCCGTGAAAGGGTGGCGGCCACGAACACATCCTCGAGGCTGGCAGAACCCAGGCGGCAGGAGGCCGCGTCCAGGCCGGCGCCAAGTATTGCTTGTTGGACCGCTGCTGCTGCATCGACCTGCCCGCGTACCACCAGTACCCTCAACTCGTTGCCGATCTGAGCCACGCTGCGTACCCATGGGTGGGCGTGCAGTGCCTTGCCAGCGCGCCGGGGCTGTGCCGACTGCACCAGAACGACCTGGGCATCAATGTCCTGGCCGAGTTGGCTTGGGCTGCCGGAGGCCACCAGTTCACCTTCGTCGAGAATGATCAGGGCATGGCAACGCTCCGCCTCGTCCATGTAATGAGTGGAAACCAGGATGGTGGTGCCCGCGTCCACCAGGTCGAAGAGGCTTTCCCAGAAGGCGCGCCGATTCTCCGGGTCCACCGCGCTGGTGGGTTCATCGAGGAACAGCAATTCCGGCTCGTGCAGGGTTGCGGCCGCCAGTGCCAGGCGCTGTTTCTGCCCGCCGCTGAGGGTGCCGGCCCGTTGCGACAGAAAAGCCCCCAGCCCGAATTGTTCGCTCACCTCGGCAATTCGCTTTTTACGGCGCTGTCGGTCCAGGGTGTAGACGTTGCCGATGAATTGCAGGTTTTCGATGCCTGAAAGATCTTCATACAAGGAGAACCGTTGGGTCATGTAGCCGACTTTCATTCTCAAATTTTCGGCATCGCGTGGAATTTCGTGGCCGAGAACTTCGATTTCGCCACTG
This sequence comes from Chromatiales bacterium, assembly GCA_024640045.1. Classification (GTDB taxonomy): domain Bacteria; phylum Pseudomonadota; class Gammaproteobacteria; order Xanthomonadales; family SZUA-36; genus WTJD01. The sequence goes on from JAHEFS010000067.1 coordinate 8,903, forward strand.
CTGGGCGTCAGCAGGCCGCACAGCATCCGGATCGTGGTCGACTTACCCGAGCCATTGGGGCCGAGGAATCCAAAAATGCGTGCGCGTGGCACCTCCAGGTCCAGGTTTTTGACGGCCTGAACGTGCCCGAAGCGCTTGTTGAGCCCGCGGGCCCGGATGGCCAGGTCGGTGGCGGACATGTTCAGTCAGCCAGCCGTGCCTGCACCGGTATTCCGGAGGGCAGGGCGGATGCGTTTTCGATATCGATCTCAGCGAGGTAACTCAGGCGCGAGCGGTCGTGCTTGGTCAAAGCGAAGTAAGGCGTGAAGGTGGCATCGCTGGACACCCAGCGGACCTTGCCGCTCAGCGGTTCGCTCACCCCGTCTACTGTGATCGAAGCGGCTGCTCCGACCGTGGTGACTGAGCGCAGGTGCTCGGGTACATAGATGCGGGCGAAGCTGCGGCTGTCGTCCAGCAGCACAGCGATGGTGGCGCCCGGCGTCGGGCGCTCGCCCAGTTGGTAAAGCACCTTGTCGATAATTCCGTTCATCGGCGCCCGGACCGTCAGCCTGTCGAGGTCGATCCCAGCCTGGCTGACCAGTGCTTCGGCCGCCGCGAGGGCGGCCTGGGCCTGCTGCAATTCCTCAACGGTGGTGCCGCTGAGCAGTGCGGCCAGAGCTTCACGATCCGCCTGTTCGCGAGCGCGGAGGGTTTCCCATGCAGTCCTGGCGCTGTCCAGCACGGATTGGTTGGAGAGTCCGCGCTTGAAAACATCCAGCGCACGTTCGTATTCGGTATGTGCGTTGCGAGCCAGTGCCTGGCTGCCTTCCAACTGGGCCTGGGCTTGTCGGATCGCTTCCTCGCGCGGGCCGCGACGAAGTTCGGCCAGGCGCCCCGCGGCCTGGTCACGCTGCGCTTCGACCTGGGCCAGCCTGGCCTGAAAGCGTTCTGGTTCCTGCTCCAGCACGACATCGCCCGGCCCCACGCGGGCCCCGTCCTGCACCGCGATGGCCGTGATGGGCTCGTTGCTTTCGACCCGCAGTTCGATACGATCGCGCTCGAGTGTCCCCACCATCAGGCTCTCATCCGTAGTGTCGCAGGCGGTCAGCAGGTGGGACGAAAGCGCCAACACCGCCAACAGTTTCCAGTTGATCATGGTGAAATCCCTCGTTCGAACAGGCGGCTCAGGTGGTCGAGATAGGCTTGTCGGCCCGCTTCGTCATAACGAATACCCAGTTGCGGCTCGGCAATGGAGCGGGCCACGAAGGGAAACATGCACAGGCTGAGGATCATCAGCGTGGCAATGCCAGGGTCCAGTTCCTCGTCGATGCTGCCCTGGTGTTGGGCCTGGCGAATCAAGCCGGGAAGAGCGCCGCCCAGCCGCGGAGCAAAGTGTTCGATAAAAACCGCCTGGGTTTCGCCACCCGACAGCATGACTTCGCGCACGATCAACCGGGGCAGGGCCGGGTGCTGCCCTGCCATGTTGAACATCATGTGCGCGATATGTGTGAGATCGAGGTCCTCTCCCTGGCGCATACTGGCCAGCCCTTGTGCCATCGGCTCCAGTGCCCGGTCCAGTACCGCGCGCAGCAGCCCCTGTTTGTTTTTGAAGTAGTAATGCACCAGCGCCGGGTTGACACCTGCGGCCTCGGCCAGCTGCCTGACGGAAGTTGCCGCGTAGCCTTGCTCGGCGAACAGTTCTTCTGCTGCATCGAGCAGGCGCGATTGCATTGCGCCGCTTTCCACGTCAGCAGGCCGGCCGCGTGAGCGTTCCGTGCCCGGTTGCTTGGGTTGTTTCCTTGCCATGCGATCATTTTAATTAAACGTTTAATTAAATACAAGATACGTTCGGAGAATGACGGTAAGGTGCTTGGGGTGACAGAACGAGTCTGGTTAATCGATGCGCCGGGCCCTGACCGGCCAGGAGTCGGGGTTGATGGCCAGGCCGGACACCGCGCCTTGCTCGTTCAGGGTGAAGCGCAGCAGGTCCGAACGATCGGTGGCCAAAAGAAAATCACCATTTTCCGCTTCAATCAGCTGCACCCGCGTGTTGGCGGCTAAGTAGCGGCTGGCCCGGCTGGGCGCTTCGATCAACAGCTTTTCCTGGTCAACGAACACCCTGGCCTGCATGCCGGGCGCGAACTCATAGACACCCGTGAGTTGTCGCCACTGAGCAGGATCTTTTGGCTCTGCCAATGCAGCAGGTTTTTCAGGCAAAAGCGGTACGCTGGCCAGCACCGCATCCCAGGCCAGTTCGGATGCGAGCACGCCCAGTTGGTCGATGGACAGGGCGTCGTCTTCGACGGTTCCGGTGGTCGCGGCGAACAGGGTGTCGCCGTCATAGAGCGTGTGAAATGGCTGAATCGCCCGACCCATGGAGGTGTGCACCTGCGTTGCCATTCGTTGCAGTTCAACGAAATCCAGCTTCCGGTTGGTGACCACCAGTGTGAGTGTCGTGTTACCGGTCAGGCCATCGCCATGGTCGGCAGCAGTCTGCAAGGATTGGGCCGTCTTTGCCAGCATGTCGGATGCCATGGGGCAAGGCTCTGTGGCCGGCCGGCCGCAGCGCACGGCACGTCCGGTGCGGTCGATTACGGCACCCATCGCATTGACCACGGTAAACACCACGATTCGCGTGTCACCGTATTGGCCGTAAGCCGCGCCCTGTCCGGAAAACCGGGGTTCCCCGAAATACCAGCTGTGCATGACGAACCGGCCGGCTCCTCGGGCGCCCAGCGGAAAATATCCAGGCCGGGCCGAACGGATGGCGGCGCGGCCCAATTGTTCGTCTGGCGTCACGGCGTTGTAACGCTTGTCGCCCAGGTCGAAAACAATTGCGCCGGGTACGCCGGGTACTTCCGTCCAGAACCCCGGATCGGCCGAATGGGTCTTGATCTCCAGGGCGGCACCGGTAGCCGCGGCCAATCCATAAGCGGAGCCACCGGCGAGCGCGATGGCCTTGATCCAGGCGTCTTCGTATCCCAGTCGCAGGGATTCAGTCAGGATGGTGCCGGGCGAGCCACCCCTGACATCGACCGCGGCCATAACGCCATCCGGAAAATGGAAAACCGAGGCCCCGGTGGGGCCTTCCTCGTATTCGGCCACGCCGATCAGCAGGCCCGGGAATTCGAATTCCAGTGCTGGGCCCTCGAATTCCGTTACGGGTATCAAGTCAGTATTGGGATCCGGGTAAGTTTCGATGGCCTGTGCAGCAGCCATCGGCAGGAGAGCGAGCGTGATCAAAATCATCGGGATGGGTCGCATGGGCCACCTTCGGTTGGGCGATAGTCGGGCGTTATTGTCCAGGACCAAGGTTCGGTCTGAACGAAAAGTTTAGCGCAATCGCTTGCGGAATTTCCCGGAGCGAAGCGATTGGCCCCGGAAAGGCGTGTTTTCTGGGAAAATACCTGCATGAGCGGAGATTTATCAAAACGCGCACTGTGCGTGGCCCCCATGATGGACTGGACCGACCGGCATTGCCGGTACTTCCATCGCTTGCTGGCGCCGTCTGCCTGGTTGTACACGGAGATGGTGACGACCGGTGCGGTGCTGCACGGTGATCGTGACCGCCTGCTTGAGTACAACCCTGAAGAACACCCGGTGGCGCTGCAACTGGGTGGCAGTGACCCTGAAGATCTGGCTGAAAGTTCGCGGATTGCAGCCGATTTCGGGTACGACGAAATCAATCTCAACGTCGGCTGTCCTTCTGACCGGGTGCAAAAGGGCCGTTTTGGCGCCTGCCTGATGCTGGAGCCGGCCCTGGTGCGCGACTGCCTGTCGGCGATGCTGGGGGCGGTCGATGTCCCCGTCACCATCAAGTGTCGGCTCGGTGTGGACGAGCATGAAAGTTATGAATATTTTCGCGATTTTGTTGGCCAGGTGACCGAGTCGGGCGTTCGTACGGTGATCGCACATGCCCGCAAGGCCATGCTTTCGGGGCTCAGCCCCAAGCAAAATCGCGAGGTGCCGCCATTGCGCCACGACTGGGTTTACCGTCTGAAGCAGGAGATGCCCGGCCTTGAAATCATCATCAATGGCGGCGTGGATTCGCTGGAGTCCGCACAAGGACACCTGGTGCAGGTCGATGGCGTAATGCTGGGCCGGGCGGCCTACCAGGACCCCTGGCTGCTGGCTGAGTGTCAGCAAGCTTGGTGGGGCGGCGCGCCCGATAATCGTGAAATGGTGGTCGAAGCGTTTGCCCGTTACCTGACCGGGCAAATCGCACGGGGTGTGCCGGCCAAACACCTGACCCGGCATGTCCTGGGCCTGTTCCAGGGCCAGCCCGGCGCCAAGCACTGGCGGCGTTTTCTCAGCCAGAATGCGTATCGCGATGATAAGAATGAGCAAATCCTGTTCCAGGCGCTGGCCGCGGTCAGGGAGGTGGCGGCTGATGCAGCGTAATTCGCGCCTGTCAGGGATCCGGGCATGATCGTCGACTCGCCAGAGGCATTTCTCGACGGGCTTGCAGCGGGCCGCTTTCCGCCTGATGCGCCTGTTTTGCCCAAGGCGGTGCTGATGGTGGAACCGGAACGGTTTCGGGTCGATCCCGAATCCTCACTGGACAATCGATACCTTGACCTCGAATCCGTCGCTGATTCAGACAGGGCACTGGAGCAAAGCCGGGCGCTGGCGGCCGCAGTCCGGTCGCACGGCCTGGAGGTCGTGGTTTTTCCGGGGGATGCACAGGCCACCGATGGTGTTTTCCCCAATAACGTGTTCGCGACCATTCCGGGTCGCCTGATCGTCGGCCACATGCGTCATCCGGGCCGCAGACGGGAAGCTGAGAGACAGGACATTCGCGGTTGGTTCAGCCAACGTGGTTACACGTCGGTGGACCTGTCGGAACAGCCCTGTTTCGCCGAGTTGACCGGCCCGCTGGTGCTGGACCGTGCCCGCCGGATTGGTTTGTGCGGAATGAGCGAACGGGTCGATCCGGCCGGTGTCGAGGCCATGCACCGGGCATTTGATCTGCGCCTGACTTTTCGATTCGATCTGGCCCCGCACGAGTACCACACCAACGTTGTGCTGGCGGTGCTGGCGGGACGGGCCTGTGTTCTGTGCCCCGAATCCTTCGCTGATCAGGAGGTGCCCGGCGCGATTGCCACCGCTTACCCTGGCCGAACGCTGTTCCTCGACGAGGCGGAGAAGAACGCGTTTGCCGGAAATTGCATCGCGCTGACCGATAGCGACCTGTTCATGAGCCAGGCAGGTGCCGATGCTCTGCGGCACGGCAGCCGGGCGACGCTTGAATCATGGGGTTTCAAGCTGGTCACCGTCGAACTCGATGAGATTGAGAAGGCCGGGGGCAGCCTGCGCTGTATGTTGGCGGAAATCTTTTGAAGTTGGGTAGAAAATCGATATCACCGCAAATTACGCAAATTACACAAAATACCTCACATGGCCAGCCGACAGGTTTCATAGCCACGCCAATGATGGACATAAAGCCGCGTCAAAACGTGCTCAACAGCGAACCGTATCGACGTCATGGGTTGGAACTCTGAGCCTTGAGCCTTGCTTAGCCCAATTTTAGAGATGTTTTTCAGTGTAATTTGCGTAATTTGCGGTTTCCTGAAAATAGCTGAGATAAATCAGAGATTGGTAGATTACTCGAGAGCGCCGATGATTCAGCTTCAATTCAGCAAGATGTTCTAGAATATCGGCAAGGTCGCCAAACTATGGAATTGAAACGGGTGAGACAAAAATTGACGCAATGGTTACTGGTGCTGGTGCTT
>JAHEFS010000068.1 GCA_024640045.1 Chromatiales bacterium
CCGGCGGCGCGCGTATCCAGGAAGGGGTGGTGTCACTGGGCGGCTACGCCGAGGTATTCCAGCGCAACGTGCTGGCCTCCGGTGTGGTGCCCCAGATATCAGTCATCATGGGTCCCTGCGCGGGCGGCGCAGTGTATTCGCCTGCCATGACCGACTTCATCTTCATGGTCAAGGACTCGTCCTATATGTTCGTGACCGGACCCGATGTGGTCAAAACCGTGACCCACGAAAAGATCACGGCGGAAGAGCTGGGTGGCGCCAGCACCCATTCGAGCATTTCCGGGGTGTGCGATTGTGCGTATGAAAACGATGTCGAAACCCTGATGATGGTTCGGCGGTTCATCAACTATCTGCCCTCCAACAACCGTGAAAAACCACCCTATCGGCCCACACCGGACCAACCGGGACGCATGGAAATGTCGCTGGACACCCTCATCCCTGACAGCCCGACCAAGCCATATGACATCAAGGAGGCCATCTACAAGGTGGTCGACGATTCTGACTTCTGGGAACTGCAACCGGACCACGCCCGTAATATCGTGATCGGGCTGGCGCGCATGGACGGCCATCCGGTCGGCATCGTGGCCAACCAGCCGCTGGTCCAGGCCGGTTGCCTCGACATCAAGTCATCCATCAAGGCCGGGCGCTTCGTGCGCTTCTGCGATGCGTTCAATATACCGATCGTCACTTTCGTCGATGTACCGGGGTTCATGCCCGGCAGCGCCCAGGAATACGGCGGCATCATCAAGCATGGCGCCAAGCTGTTGTTCGCTTACGCGGAAGCCACGGTGCCCAAGATTACGGTGATCACGCGCAAGGCTTACGGCGGGGCCTATGACGTCATGGCCTCCAAGCACCTGCGCGGAGACGTCAACCTGGCCTGGCCCAGTGCTGAAATCGCGGTTATGGGACCGAAGGGCGCGGTGGAAATCATTTTCCGCGCCGACATTGGCGATGAGGAAAAGATCGCCGAACGCACCGAGGAATACCGGCAGAAATTCGCCAACCCGTTTATTGCCGCAAGCCGTGGCTACATCGATGACGTGATCGCCCCGCACGAAACCCGCAAGCGGATTTGCCGCTCCCTGGCCATGTTGCGCGAGAAGAAACTCGACAACCCCTGGCGCAAGCACGACAACATTCCGCTTTAAGCGCCTCGGAGGAAGCTGCCATGTTTGACAAGATACTGGTCGCCAACCGCGGGGAAATCGCCTGCCGGGTACTGAAATCCGCCCGCAAGATGGGCATCAAGACCGTAGCGGTCTACTCCGACGCCGATCGCAACGCCCTGCATGTGCAAATGGCCGACGAAGCCGTTCACATCGGCGCCTCACCCTCGACACAAAGTTATTTGGTGCAGGAACGCATCATCCAGGCCTGTAAGGACACCGGTGCCCAGGCCGTGCACCCCGGTTACGGCTTCCTTTCCGAAAATTCAGCTTTCTGCGAGGCCCTGGCCAAGGCGGGCATCGTCTTCATCGGTCCGAACACCCACGCTATCCAGGCTATGGGTGACAAGATCACCTCCAAGAAACTGGCGGACGAGGCCGGGGTCAACACCATTCCCGGATTCGAAGGGGTTTTGCGTGACGCCGATCACGCCATCGAGGTGGCCAATGAGATCGGTTACCCGGTCATGCTGAAAGCCAGCGCCGGGGGCGGCGGCAAGGGCATGCGCGTCGCCCGGAACGACGCCGAATGCCGCGACGGCTTCGAGCGCGCGGCCAACGAGGCCCGCTCCAGTTTTGGCGACGACCGCATGCTGGCGGAAAAATTTATCGAGGAACCCCGACACATCGAAATCCAGGTGATGGCCGATTGCCACGGCAACGTGGTCTATCTGAACGAGCGCGAATGCTCGCTGCAGCGGCGGCATCAGAAGGTCATCGAAGAGGCGCCTTCACCGTTCCTGGATGCGGCTACCCGCAAGCAGATGGGCGAACAGGCGGTCGCGCTGGCCAGGGCCGTGGACTACCAGTCAGCCGGAACGGTCGAGTTCATCGTTGATCCCAAGCGTCATTTCTACTTTCTGGAAATGAACACCCGCCTGCAGGTTGAGCACCCGGTCACGGAATTGACCACCGGGCTGGACCTGGTTGAATTGATGATCCGGGTTGCCGCCGGGGAAAAATTGCCCGTCGCGCAGGAAGACATCGGCATCAAGGGCTGGGCCATCGAGTCCCGCGTCTACGCCGAAGACCCGTTCCGCAACTTCCTGCCCTCCACCGGACGCCTGGTGCACTACCAACCGCCGGATGACGGCGAGCACGTGCGCGTGGATACCGGCGTCTTCGAAGGCGGCGAAGTCTCGATGTACTACGACCCGATGATCGCCAAACTGATCACCTGGGGCGCCGATCGGAATGAGGCCATCACGCGCATGCGGGCGGCGTTGGACCGCTTCGTGATCAGGGGCGTTTCCTGTAACCTGGCCTTCCTTTCAGCGCTGATGGCGCACCCGCGCTATGTCTCAGGCGAAATCAGCACGAACACCATCGCCGAGGAGTACCCCGAAGGCTTTTCACCGGAAGACCTGCCACACGAGGATCCGGCCGTGATCATCTGCGTGGCAGCCGCCATGGCGCGCCGCTACCGCGATCGCGCTGCGCTGATCCATGGTCAGCTGGGCGGCCATGAACGCCGGGTTCCGGCCGACTGGGTAGTGATCATGAATGGCGAGCAGCACCCGGTTTCCGTGGTCGCAGAAAACGGCGGTTGCCAAGTCGGCTACGGCGGCAAGACCTACCAGGTCGACAGCGACTGGGCGTTCGGCCAAAAGCTGTTTGCCGGCACCATCGATGGCAGGGAGATATTCGTCCAGGTGGAACGTAAAGCCCAGGTCTACCGTCTTTCGCGGGGCGGCTCGCAGTCCGATGTGCTGGTCTTGACCCCGCGGGCCGCGGAACTGATGGAATACATGCCGGTAAAAGCGCCGCCGGACACCTCAAAACAACTGATCTCCCCCATGCCAGGTCTGCTCGTTTCGGTGGCAGTGGCCGAAGGCCAGGAAGTGAAAGCTGGCGAGGAACTGGCCGTGCTGGAAGCGATGAAAATGGAGAATACTTTGCGCGCCGAGCGCAACGGCACCGTCACCAAGGTCCATTTCGAGCCCGGGGCCAGCCTCGAGGTCGGCAACATCATCATGGAATTTGAATAATCCCGATGCAGCAGGGTGAGACCAGGCCTGACAGCACCCAGGAAGCGGACACACTTTCGGACCGCGTGATCGGCGGAGACCGCCGCGCCCTGGCCCGTGCCATTACCCTGGTCGAATCCACGCGGGCCGATGACCACGCCGCCGCCACAGTCTTGATGGAACGGCTGATGCCACATACGGGCCAATCGATCCGCCTGGGGATCTCAGGCGCCCCCGGGGTTGGCAAGTCGACCTTCATCGAGGCCCTGGGCAACCACGTCATTGAACAGGGACACCGGTTGGCAGTACTCACCGTCGATCCCTCGTCTGCTATCAGCGGCGGCTCTATCCTTGGCGACAAGACCCGCATGGAAACACTGGCGCGGCACCCTGAAGCCTACATCCGTCCCTCCCCCGCTGGCAGTACGTTGGGTGGCGTGGCCAGGCGAAGCCGGGAAACTCTTTTGATCTGCGAAGCGGCGGGGTTTGACGTAATCATCGTGGAAACCGTCGGTGTCGGCCAGTCAGAGACCCGGGTTGCCGAGATGACCGACATGTTCGTGTTGCTATTGCAGCCCGGCAGCGGGGATGAATTGCAAGGCATCAAGCGCGGCATCATGGAACTGGCCGACCTGGTGCTGGTGAACAAGGCCGATGATGGTCTTGAAGCCCTGGCCGGGCGGTCCGCGGCAGACTACCGCAACGCGCTGCGATTACTGCACCCTCGCTCGAGCGGGTGGTCGGTAGACGTGCGCACCTGCTCGGCACGCGATGGGCTGGGCATTGACGAGGCCTGGCAAAGTGTTCTGCAACACCAGGAAACGCTGAACACCGGACACCACCTGGCTGAACGCCGGGCTGAACAGGCCCGGGATTGGCTGTGGTCAGAAATCGAAGACGCACTGCTGGCGAACCTGAAAAATGACCCCGAGGTCCTAAAGCAGTTACCCGAAATGGAAGCAGCGGTCAGCCAGGGAAATCTGCCCGCGGCCAGCGCCGCCGAGCGATTACTGGATCTGTATCTCAAAAGAAACCGGTAGGACGGAGCAAACATGAGCAAGCGGCCTTTCAAAGTGCTGGGCATACAGCAAATTGCCGTAGGTGGGCTGGACAAGCAGCGCCTGCGCGGACTTTGGGTCGATATTTTCGGGCTGGAGCCGGCCGGCAACTACCTGAGCGAACAAGAAAACGTCGATGAGGACATCCTGACGCTAGGCACCGGCCCCTTCAGGGTCGAAGTCGACCTGATGCAACCACTGGATCCGGAACGCAAACCTGCCGTGCACAACCCACCGCTCAACCATGTCGGGCTGTGGATCGACGACCTGGCCTCCGCCGTGACATGGCTCGAGAATCAGGGGGTACGTTTTACGCCGGGCGGGATTCGAAAAGGCGCTTCCGGCTTCGACGTCTGCTTCATCCACCCCAAGGGCAACGAGGCCGCACCAATTGGTGGAGAAGGCGTGCTGATCGAGTTGGTCCAGGCACCGCCAGAGGTCATCGAAGCCTTTGCAAAACTGCTGAGCTAGCCGGGAGTGAACCCACGGTCTTGCCCGGAATCGGGCGGCTGGCTATCCTGTGCGTCCCCGCAACCAACCCGGTACAAGAACCATGTCCAATAGTCATCAGAACATTCTCTTCGTTTTTCCGGGCCAGGGCTCTCAATACCTCGGCATGGGCCAGGACCTCTGCGGGGAATACGCCACGGCGCGCCGGGTGTATGAACAGGCGAACGACGTACTTGGCTTCGACCTGACTGGGCTATGCCTCAATGGCCCCGAAGAAGAACTCAACCTGACCCGTTTCACCCAACCGGCTCTGCTCACCCACCACATCGCCTGCCTCGAGGTATTCCGGGAACTGAGCGGGGGCAAAGTAACCGCCGCCATGGCAGCCGGACACAGCCTGGGCGAATACTCGGCGCTGGTGGCGGCCGGTGCCCTGAGTTTCGAGAGCGCGCTGCAACTGGTCCAGCGCCGCGGGGAACTGATGGGCGAGCATGGTGAAGGCGAAATGACCGCCTTCCCGCTCGATATCGATACGATCCGCCCTATCGCCGAACGGTTTCACTGCGCCGTTGCCGGCTGTAATCTACCGGAGCAAACCGTCATAGGCGGCAGCGCGGATGACCTGGAACAGGTTGAAGCCGCGGTAGCAGAGGAATTCCCCCGCAAGCGCGCCGTGCGCCTGAAAACGGAAGGCGCGTTCCACACCTACTACATGGTCACGGCTGCACGGCACTACCGGGGCATACTGGCGGCGGGCGATTTTGCGGAACCCGGCATTCGCGTGCTATCCAACTTCACGGGCGGCTTTCACGAGAACGACGCCGATTCGATCCGTTCACGCTTGTTCTTCCAGTTGTTCCACCCGGTGATGTGGCACGCCAACCTGCAAGCTGCGCTGGGTGAAGGAATCGATGCGATTTATGAATTCGGCGGCGGAATTGGCCCGGGAGAACCGGAAGCCAAGCGACCCAACCTGGAAGGCATGATCAAGAAGGCCATGCGTGGCACCGACTTCGAGGTGTCATATTACGCTGCCATCAACCGCCAGACGATCGAGGCCGCCACCGTCTGAGCGCCTTTCAAGACATGCAAGTCCAATCGTCCACAAACAATTGCGTACCTTCCTACGCAACCCAGCATCCGTAGCTGATTTTCAGCCCCTAAATTTGCAGGCATGCTCACCTCATGCCAATTCCCGCCGTACCTCCAACGACCTCAGCGGGCTTTGAAACCGGATTGACCAGAGTACGGCTCTGCCGTATATTTCATGCTGACGGTCATTGAGACCGGTGCTTTTGGCAAAAAAGCACAGAGCATATGGTCAGATGATCAATACCAGGATTTTCTGGTCTATATTGCAAACAATCCGTCCGCAGGAGACGTCGTACCCGGCTCTGGTGGCGCAAGAAAAATCCGATGGACCGGAAAGCAGAAGGGAAAGCGCGGCGGCGTCAGGGTTATATACGTCACCAGCAGGCAGAAAGAGATCTGGTTGCTGACACTGTATGCAAAGAACGAACGGGAAAATATTCCCGCCCATGAACTTGGATTAATCAGGAAGGCCATTTGTGACGACAAAAATGGGTAAGGCCGGTGCTGCACTGCTGGAGGAAGTGAGGGCGATCAAGGCTGGCAGGCATGCCCGAACCTGGACACCCGAGCAACTCCTGGTGATTGCTGTGAGAAAGGAGTTGAAAAAATCACAGGCCTCTTTCTCCAGGCTCCTGGGCGTACCCATCGGCACCATCAGAGACTGGGAGCAAGGCCGCAAACAACCAGATAGTGCCGCCATTACCTTGATCAAGGTCGCAAAGCTCTATCCACAGGCCCTGGAGGAAATTGCCGCCTGAGAAGAGTTATCAAATGAACTGAATGGCGTTCAGATAACCTTGACGCGCAGTTCCTTCGGCAGGGCAAACTCCATGTGTTCGGGAATACCGTCGACCTCGGTCACGGTATCGGCCCCGGCATTTCGTAACCGTTCGATCACGCCGCGCACCAGGCTTTCCGGTGCCGAGGCGCCGGCCGTCAACCCAATTCGGGACACGCCCTCCAGCCATTCAGGCTGGATGTCCTGCGCGCCGTCGACCAGGTAGGCGGGTACCCCCTGTTTCTCGGCCAGTTCCCGCAATCGATTGGAATTGGAACTGTTGACCGAACCGACCACCAGCACCAGGTCTACTTCAGCGGCGACCGTGCGCACGGCGTCCTGCCGGTTTTGGGTGGCATAACAGATGTCATCGTGGCGCGGTCCGATGATGGCCGGAAAACGCTCCCGCAGACGACCAATGATGGCGCGCGTATCATCCACCGACAACGTAGTCTGAGTCACGTAGGCGACTGACTCGGGGTTACCCAATTCCAGCGTTTCGACATCTGCCAGCGATTCGACCAGGTAGATCTGGTTGTCCATGGGCGGCTGTTCCAGCCACTGCCCCATGGTGCCCTCGACTTCCGGGTGCCCGGCATGGCCGATCAGGACCACGTCGTCTCCGGCTTTACAGTGCCGGGCCACCTCCATGTGCACCTTGGTGACCAGTGGACAGGTTGCGTCGAATACGCGCAGCCCGCGCTGGCCGCCTGCCTCGCGCACCTGCTGGGATACCCCGTGAGCACTGAAAATCAGCGTTGCGCCATCGGGCACATCTTCGACTTCTTCAACGAACACGGCGCCCATTTGGGTCAGGCGATCGACCACGAAGCGGTTATGTACCACCTCGTGACGGACGTAAATCGGGGCCCCGAACATCTCCAGGGCCCGCTCCACGATTTCGATGGCACGATCGACGCCCGCGCAGAACCCACGGGGATTGGCCAGGAGAATGTTCAAACCTGCTCCCCCGTCGACTTGTCGCCGGGCTTTTTCATGGAAACCAGCAAGGTATCAAGCAGCAACAGGGCAATACCGCAAGTAATGGCGGAATCGGCAATATTGAAGGCCGGCCAGTGATGGCCAGCGTAGTGCACATCGATAAAATCGACCACGTAACCCAGGCTGATCCGATCGATCAGGTTGCCAATGGCACCACCGATCACCAGGCCCAACGCAAGCCCCACCCGCCACTCGGAACGATGCAGACGAAACAGCCAGACCAGCAGGAAACCCGTCACGCCGACGGCCAGCACGATGAAGAACCAGCGCTGCCAGCCACCCGCGTCATTAAGGAAACTGAAAGCAGCCCCGTAGTTGTAGGCCAATGTCCAGTTCAACCAGCCGTTGACTTCCAGCGGCCGGTAAAGAACCAGCGTGTCCACCGCCCACTGCTTGGTCCAGGCATCCGCCATGATGATGATGCCCGCCAACAGCACCCAGGTGAGCAGGGAATGAAATCGAAACATAGGCTGCTGTCCGGTCATGACTGCTCCCGTTCAGGCGATTCGCCGGGTTTCACCGGGGCCGTCGACGTTTTCGACACAACGCCCACAGAGTTCCGGGTGCGCGTTGTGTTGCCCGACATCCGGCCGCTGGTGCCAGCAACGCACGCACTTGGGATCGCTGGAGGGCTGCACCCGTACCGCCACCCTGCCTTGCTCCAGGGAGACGATTTCAGCATCCTCCGGTGCCAGATCGAATGGATGGGTCCGGGCTTCAGAGGTCAGCAGCACGAATCGCAACTCGTCGCCCAGCCAGTCCAGTGCTGCCGCGTATTCACCGTCCACCCAGAGTTCGGCCTGGCTGGCCAGGGAAGACCCCACGCTGCCGGCGGCACGCAAATCCTCGATGCACTTGGACACGGCCTCTCGTACGTCCTTGATGGCGCGCCAGCGAACCCGGTCGGAGCTGGATTCCAGTTCGACCAGATCGTGATACCAACTGGCCATGAACACGCTCTCGGCACGCTCCCCTGGCAGTTCCTTCCAGATTTCTTCGGCCGTAAAACTGAGCACGGGCGCGATCCAGCGCACCAGGGCCTCGGTGATGTGATACATGGCGGTTTGCGCCGAGCGGCGGATGGCACTGTCACGTCCCGTGGTGTAGAGGCGGTCCTTGAGGATATCCAGGTAAAACGCGCTCATGTCGAGCACACAGAACTGGTGCACTTTCTGGTACACCTTGATGAACTCATAGTCTGAGAAGGCGCGCTCAATCTCTCCCTGCAATTGCGCTGCACGGTCTACGGCCCAACGGTCCAGCGGCAGCATGTCAGCAGGCTCCAGGCACATCCCGGGTTCGAAACCATCCAGGTTGCCCAGCAGGAAACGCGTGGTGTTACGGATCTTGCGATAGGCATCGGATACCCGCCGCAGAATCTCATCGGAAACCGACATTTCCTGCCGGTAATCCGCTGCTGCCACCCAAAGACGCAACACATCCGCACCCAGCGAGTTCATCACCTTCTGCGGTGCGACCACGTTTCCGAGGGACTTCGACATCTTGCGCCCGTCGGCATCAACGGTGAAGCCATGAGTCAGCACCTGGCGGTAAGGCGCCTGGCCGTGCATACCCACCGAACTCAACAGGGAAGACTGGAACCAGCCGCGGTGCTGATCCGATCCTTCCAGGTACAGGTCAGCCGGACGCCCCAGGTAATCCCGGTCGTCCAGTACGCACCAGTGCGTCACGCCCGAGTCGAACCACACGTCCAGGATGTCCTGCACCCTTTCGTAGCGAGCGGGATCCACGCCCAGGGTTTCGAAGATATCGTCTTCATACCAGCAGTCCACACCACGGGTCTCGACCAGGTCGGCGGCACGATGCATCAGCTCAATGGTATCGGGATGCAACGCGCCATCGGAACGGGCGGTGAACAGGGCGATCGGCACACCCCAGGTACGTTGTCGCGAAATGCACCAGTCCGGTCGTCCCTCGACCATGCCCTGGATGCGTTCCCGGCCCCAGGCGGGGATCCAGCGCACATCGCCAATCTGGCCCAACGCGGTCTTCCGCAAGCCCGCCTGTTCCATGGAGATGAACCACTGCGGGGTCACACGGAAAGCAGTCGGCGACTTATGGCGCCAGCAATGCGGATAGCTGTGCTGGAAATCTTCGTGATTCAGCAAGACGCGCCGTTCTTCCAGCAGGTCCACGATAGGCTGGTTGGCGGCCCACACGAACTGACCTCCGAAAATACCGGTTTCCGGCAGGAAAACACCATCACCGCCGACCGGATTGAGCACCGGTAAATCGTAGTCCAGGCCGACAAGGTAATCTTCCTCGCCGTGGCCGGGGGCGGTGTGCACCGCGCCGGTACCGGCTTCGGTAGTTACGTGCTCACCCAGAATGACCGGTACCTTCCGATCGTAGAACGGGTGGTTCAGCTTCTGGTGCTCCAGGGCCCCGCCCTTGCAGGTTCCGAGCACCTTGACCTCTTCCAGCCCGCTGCGCTGCGCGACTTCACTGGCCAGGTCGGCAGCCACCACCAGGTAGAGGGTTTCGCCGCGCCAGGAGGCCGACAGCAACTGGTAATCGAACTCCGCATGCAGGGCGACCGCCTGGTTGGCCGGCAGCGTCCAGGGCGTCGTGGTCCAGATGGGGATACCCAGCCGGCCGTCGACGGAATCAAGCCCAAAGGCTGCCAGGAACGCAGCGGGGTCTGCCGCAGTAAACAGGACATCGATCGCGGGAGAAGTCTTGTCGCGGTACTCGATTTCCGCCTCGGCCAGCGCCGATCCACAATCAAAACACCAGTTCACCGGCTTGGCGCCCTGGGCCAGGTGGCCGTTCTCGACGATTTTTGCCAGTGCGCGAATCATGTTGGCTTCGTAATGGAAGTCCATGGTGATGTAGGGGTTTTCCCATTCACCCAGCACCCCCAGGCGCTTGAAATCTTCCCGCTGCCGGTCAATCTGCTTGCTCGCGTATTCGCGGCAGTGCTCACGGAAAGTCTTCGCGTCTACTTTCTGACCGACCTTGCCGATCTTCTTCTCTACCTGCAATTCAATCGGCAAGCCATGACAGTCCCAACCCGGAACATAGGGTGAGGCAAAACCTGCCAGCAGGCGGGATTTGACCACCATGTCCTTCAGAATCTTGTTGACCGCATGCCCGATGTGGATATCGCCGTTGGCATACGGCGGGCCGTCGTGCAGGATGAAACGCGGCCGCCCGGCGGTGCTTTCCTGGATGCGGTGGTAAAGACCGGATTCCTCCCAGGCCTTCAGCATCTGCGGCTCGCGATTGGCCAGGTTTGCCTTCATCGGAAATCCGGTCCGGGGCAAGTTGATTGTATCTTTGTAATCCATGGTCAGTCTTTTCCTGCTATACCGCACGTTCTATGGTGTTTCCCAGGATATCCCGGGCCCGAACCTCGTCCTTCTGCATCTGCTTTTTCAGCGCATCGAGTGTGCTGAAATTGGCCTCATCCCTGATTTTTTCAATGAAACGGACTTCCATCCGTCGTCCATAAAGGTCTCCGTGAAAATCGAACAGGTGGACCTCAACCAGAAAATCACCTCCCCCCACGGCCGGACGCCGCCCAAGATTGGCCACGCCATCCATCCAGGTCTCCCGGCCGGGGCCGCAAAGCCTGGCCTGTACCGCGAAGATTCCGGCGATCGGGCTGGGCGACGCTGCCAGCTTCAGGTTCGCCGTGGGGTAACCAAGCGTACGGCCCAGCTGCGACCCCCTGAAGACGCGCCCTTCCATGCACCAAGGGCGCCCGAGCAATTTGGCCGCCCGTGAAAAGTCACCGTCCTGCAAGGCCTGGCGCACGGCAGAACTCGAAATCCGGTCACCCTCATCGACCACCTCAGTGACGATATCCACGGTATACCCGAACTCACGGCCCAGATCCGTTAGCAGGGCCAGGTCACCCTCGCGCTTGCGGCCAAAGCGAAAGTCATCGCCCACCACCACGTGCCGGGCCCGTAATGCGTTTACCAGGCATCGCCCGACAAAATCACGCGCAGGCAGGTCAGCCAACGCCTGATTAAAACGCATCATCCACGCCAGGTCCATGCCGCCGGCCTCGAACAACGCCAGTTTCTGCCTTGGGCTGGTCAGGCGCCCCGGGGCGGTCGCAGGGCTGAACCAGGATTGCGGCAACGGTTCGAAGGTAATGACAACACGTTCGATGCCTTCGGAACCAGCCAGCCGGCAGCGTTCGATCAAGGCCTGGTGCCCCACGTGAACGCCATCGAAGTTGCCGATCGTGACGACCGACGCCTGCGACAATCGCGTTTGACTGAGATCCCGGACAATGCGCATGAGAATAGCGGTTTTCGTAAGGCGGAAAACCGGTAATTATACCGTGCGCCGGACCCCGCCAGCACGCGGTTTCAGTGGGAACCGCGCACGAATTGCTGCGGACGCAAGCCCCCGATCCAGCCAACCAGACCGTAGACCGCCGCGCCCAGCACGATATAGGTCAACAGGTCCGTCGCGCGCAGGGTTGCCCGCAGGGCGATCCAGACCTCGATACCGGGTATCCAGGTTGCCAGAACCAGCACCATGGCCAAACACGCCAGGCTGACCACAAGGCCCAATCTCAACCACTCCGGGCCAGGCTGATAGGCGCCGCAGCGGCGCAGCCCACGGTAGAGCAACCCGGCATTGAGCATGGCGGCCACCGAACTGGCCAGGGCCAGGCCGGCGTGCGGGCCGGAAAAACCTGCCCACAGCATCCCGCCGACGAACAGCAGGTTCATGACCATGTTGGACCCCATCGCGATCAGCCCGATTTTGACCGGGGTCCCGGGGTCCTGGCGGGCGTAGTAGCCAGGCGCCAGGACCTTGACCGCGATAAAGGCAGGCAGCCCCAATGCATAAGCCTTGAGACTCATGGACGACATCACGACATCCTCGGCCTGGAACGCCTCGTACTGGAACAGCGTTACCAGGATAGGAACGGCCAGGACAATCAGCCCGGCAGCCGCCGGCAAGGTCACCAGCAATGAAAGGCGCAAGGCCCAGTCCAACGTGTCACTGAAAGCCTTGCCACTCTTCTTCGCGTGTTTACGCGATAGATTGGGCAGGATCACCGTGGCCAGCGCGATGCCGAATACCCCCAGGGGGAATTCGAGCAAGCGGTCGGAATAGTAGAGCCAGGACACACTGCCAGTGACCAGGAAGGTGGCGATCATGCTGTCGAACAGCAGGTTGATCTGCGCCGCCGACGAACCCACCAGTGTCGGGATCATGAGTTTCAGGATTCGGCGCATACCCGAGTGACGCCAGCCCCAGCGCGGCCGGGGGAGCAGGCCCAGTTTAAGCAAGGCAGGCACCTGCACCGCCAGCTGCACGAACCCCGCAATCAGTACGCCCCAGGCCAGCGCCATCACGGGTACTTCGAACCGCCCGGACAACAGCAAGGCCGCGCCGATCAGCGACAGGTTCAGAAACACCGGCGTCAGGGCCGGCACCAGGAAACGCTCGAAGGTATTCAGAATACCGCCCGCAAACGCCGTCAGCGAAATGAACAGGATGTAGGGAAACGTGATTCGCAACATGTCCGCGGACAGACCGAACTCGGCCCGGCCCTCGACCAGCCAGCCCGGAGCGAATATGGCCAGAATGACCGGCGCCAGCAAGATACCCAGCGCGGTGATGATCAGCAAGACAGACAGCAGTGTCCCGGCGACGTGATCAACCAGGTCTTTCAAAGCCCGCTGGTCACCGGTCGCGCGATACTCCGACAGAACCGGGACGAAAGCGAGGGAAAACGACCCTTCGGCAAACAGTCGGCGCATCAGGTTTGGGATACGGAACGCCAGGAAAAAAGCATCGGTAGCGCCGCTGGCACCAAATAACCGTGCAAAAACCATGTCGCGCAAAAACCCGAGAATTCGGGACAGAATCGTTGCGCCACCTACCGTGGCTGTTGATTTAAGCAGCTTCAAGTTGTTTTTCTCCGCCCGGTTATCCCGATTTCATGCCTTCGATGCAATTGACCCGGTGAGCGATAACTAAGATAATAGCCGGCTTGATTTTAAAAGCTTTATCGGAGACCAACCTTGGCTAACAGTCTATCAGCACGCAAGCGCGCGCGTCAGTCGGAAAAAAACCGCATTCGCAACGCCAGCAAGCGTTCCCACGTGCGGACGCAAATCAAAAAAGTCATCGCCGCGATCGAGTCTGGCGACAAGAGCGCTGCCGAAGCCGCGTACAAGTCGGCTGTTCCGGCCTTAGACCGTTCGGTGGACATGGGCATCATGCACCGCAACAAGGCCGCCCGGCACAAATCGCGTCTGAATACCAAAATTCGCGCGCTCTGACCGCAGCAGCACGAGCTTAACGGAAAAACCCCGCCAGAAGCGGGGTTTTTTATGGCAAACCCCGGCGTTCAGTCGGGATTGAACCAAGCCCTCACTGTTCTGCGCCGGCCATTTCTTCCGCTTCAGCCAACTCTTCCAGTTCGCTCATGATTTTCTGCATCAATTCCCGGGTGCCCAGCTGACCAACGGCGGAGATCACAAACCAGGGCGCTTGCCAGTCCAGAGATTTCACCGCAGCCCGGGCTTTCTCGTCGCCCTCTCCTGTCGGCAGCAAGTCGGCCTTGTTGAATGCCAGCCAGCGGGGTTTTTCCAGCAAGCCCGGATCAAAGCTGCGCATCTCCTCTTCCAGCAAGCGCACCGAATGGGCCGGATCCTCGCTCTCGTCCAGCGGCGCCAGGTCGACCAGGTGCAGTAACAGGCGGGTCCGCTGCAAATGCTTCAGGAACTGGATGCCCAGCCCGGCGCCCTCGGCCGCGCCTTCAATCAGGCCCGGCACGTCGGCAATGACGAAACTGCGTTCCACGTCGATACTCACTACGCCCAGGTTCGGATACAGCGTAGTGAACGGGTAATCGGCAATCTTGGGCCGCGCGGCCGAAACCGCACTGATCAGTGTGGACTTGCCGGCGTTCGGAAAACCCAACAGGCCGACATCGGCCAGGACCTTCAACTCGAGGTGCAAATCGCGCTCTTCGCCTGGGGTTCCGGGTGTGGTCTGGCGCGGCGCCCGGTTGGTGGAACTTTTGAAATGCAGGTTGCCGAG
>JAHEFS010000180.1 GCA_024640045.1 Chromatiales bacterium
AACAACCGCAACCTGCACGACTTCACCACCGACCTGGCCACCAGCGAGCGCCTGAAAGCGGAGCTGCCGCCTGGCCGCTTGCTGGTGACCGAGAGCGGCATCCGCACCCGCGACGATGTCGAGCGCATGCACGAGGCGGGCATCCATGCCTTCCTGGTGGGCGAGGCCTTCATGCGCGAAGACGACCCGGGCGCGGCGTTAAAAGCATTGTTTGGCTGACATGAACAGGTTCCTGTCCACGCTGCTGACCCTTGCCCTGGCGCTGCCCGCCACCACCCCGGCGGCTGAACCCATCGCGGCCGGCACCCACTGGGCACAACCCTTCTTCACCCGCCTGGATGCCAGGTTTCCGGGGCAGGGCTTCCAGGCGCGCTGGGATTTCCACCGCTGCCAATGCGGTGATGCCTGGATCAAGGCCGAAGAGACCCTGCCCGAGGGCATCAGCCGCGGCGAGATGATCCTGGTGGATGGCCGCGTGCTGCTGGTCAAAGGGTTCGGGGACCGGGGCGAAGGCCTGAGCGCGATGATCGACTCACCCATGCTGATGCTGCAGCTGTTGTTCGTGCTGATGCAGCAGACCGTCCCGGAGGGCCCGGCCACGGTGAATGAGCGCCGCGAACTGGCGCATGCCGATGCCCTGTACCCGCTGCAGCTGGAAACCGGCGCCGCGCAAGGCGGCTTTCCGGCGCCCTGGGAAGTGAAGGGCCTGGTCTACCAGTTCGACGATGGCAGCCACCGCTTCGACCTGGAGTTCGGCTTTCAGATGCAGATGCTGGGCGAAACCCCGAGTAAATCCGAGATTCACCTCTCCGGCATCCTCGACTACCGCAAGCAGGAGTTTCCCCTGGAAGCCAATACCGATATTTCAGACTGGAAGATGTATCCGCTGCGCGATGACGAAGCCGATGCTTACGCCAGCGCCAAGACGCTGAGTGACTTACGAGGCCTGGTCAAAGCCAAACGATTTGGCAAGCAGTGATTGTCGAGGGGCCGGCCAGCCCAGTCCCTAGTCCCCAGTCCCTGGTTTCTAGTCCCTAGTCCCTAGTCCCTAGTCCCCAGTCCCTCACACTCAAATCCTATACGCCACCACCTTCATCACCTTCGAGGTAAACCGCATCAACTCGCGGATGGGTTCGGCCAGTTCGAATGCGCCGGCATCCTCCGCCATCTTCGCGTGCTTGGCCTCGTCGGTTTTCATCTGGTCGAGAATGGCCTGGCTGCGCGTGTCCTGGGCCGGAAGTTGTTCGAGATGGTCCTGCAGGTGGGCCTCGACCTGGTTTTCGGTCTCTTTCAGAAAACCCAGGCTCCAGCCGTCACCGGCGGCCCCGGCAATGGCGCCGATGGCGTAGGAGCCGGCATACCACAGGGGATTCAGCAGGCTGGGCCGGCTGTCCAGTTCCTGCAGGCGCTGTTCGCACCAGGCCAGGTGGTCGATCTCGTCATCCGAAGCGATTTGCATCTCGTCACGGATTTCCTCGCTGCGCGCGGTGGCCGCCTGGCCGGCATACAGGGCCTGGGCGCAGATCTCGCCGGTGTGGTTGATGCGCATCAGGCCAGCCACGTGCCGGCGGGTATCCTCATCCAGCTCACCTTCTTCGGTGTCGCCTGCCGGGTTGGGCCGGGCCGGGGAAGGCGCGAAGCCGGTGGACAGGCGCAGGGCCTCGTCAATGCGGTGAATGATGCGGTCGAGCGGCGTGTAATGGCGTCCGGCACTTTCCATCAGTGGAGTCCAGAAACAGTTGAACAGACTTGGATTTTACACCTTGGGACACCATTCCACTGGCAATTGGGCCGCTTTTGTCTATACTGGCGCCCGAATTTGATCTGACCAGGGAAAATTGAGGAGTTATTCCAATGCAATTCAATGCAATCAAGATTTTACTGGCGGCCACGGTATCGCTGTTTTCCGTGACGGCCATGGCGCAGGACGCCGAAGAAGAGACCACCAACGGCTGGACCGGCAAGGGCGAATTTGGTTTCGTCAACACCACCGGCAACACCGAGAGCCAGGCCATGAACTTCAACCTGGAGTTCATCCGTGAGAGTGAACTGTGGCGGCACCGTTTCACGGCCAACGCCCTGATGACCTCGGAAGATGGCAACAAGGACAACGAGCGCTACCAGCTGGAAGCCCAGAGTGACCGCAAGCTGACGGAAGTCAGCTACCTGTTCGGCGCCTTCCGCTGGGATTCGGACAAGTTTGGCGCCTACGACCCGCAGATGACCTTGACCGCTGGTTATGGTCGCGAGCTGATTAATACCGACAATCATCACCTGAAGGCTGAAATCGGTGCCGGTTATCGCAAACTGGAAGAACGCGAATCGGGCGCCACCACCGACGAAATGATTGCACGTTTCCTGGTGGATGACGTGTGGAAAATCACCGACACCACCGAGTGGGGCAACCGCCTGCTGGTGGAAACGGGCAGCGAGAACACCTTCACCCAGTTCAACACGGGCCTGAGCGTGGCCATGAACGCCAAGTTCGCCGTCAAGGTGGGCTTCGAGGTGCGCAACAACACCAAGGTGCCGCCGGGTGACAGCGAAAAGACCGACACCAAGACCACGGTGAACCTGGTTTACAACTTCTGATTGAAGATGTCGTACTACCAGCGACACCTGTTCATGTGCACCAATGACCGCGGGGAGGACGCCGAGCGTCCTTCCTGCAACATGTGTGGTTCGGAACGGGTGCTCAAGCACGCCAAGCAGCGAGCCAAGGAGATGGGCCTGGCTGGCGAAGGCAAGGTTCGTATACAGCGATCTGGCTGCCTGGACCGCTGCGAGGAAGGGCCGGTTTGCGTGGTCTATCCGGAAGGCGTCTGGTACACCTACGTGGACGAGTTTGATATTGATGAGATCATCGACTCGCACCTGGTGAACGGCAAACCGGTAGAACGGCTGAAGATTTAGCCCATCCAGGGAAAAACAAACTTGGCGGATTCGGGTATTTTCCTGCCCAAAACGGTTGATCCGCAAGCCTCAAACCAGTAGAATTTCCGCCCTTCACCCCGACCCAGGGGTTTTGACCGGGTTCGAGAGTAAGCAGAAATGAAGACCTACACTGCAAAACCGCAGGATATCAGGCGCGAATGGCACCTGGTGGATGCGCAAGACAAGACGCTGGGCAGGCTGGCCACGGAAGTGGCACATCGTCTGCGCGGCAAACATAAAGCCATGTACACCCCGCACATGGACACGGGCGATCATATCGTCATTGTCAACGCGGAAAAGGTGCGTGTGACCGGCAACAAGCTGGCAGACAAGATGTACTACCGGCATACCGGCTACATCGGCAACCTGAAATCGGTGAACCTGAGCAAATTGCTGGAAACCCACCCCGAGCGCGTGATCCAGAACGCGGTCAAGGGTATGTTGCCGAAAAACCCGCTGGGCCGGGCGATGTTCAAGAAACTGCATGTCTATGCAGGCGCTGAACACCCGCACGCCGCACAGCAGCCTGAGCCGCTGGAACTGTAAGCCGGGCACCGACGAATCAACGGAATCGAGAATTATGGCAAGCGAACAGTACTACGGCACGGGCCGGCGTAAATCTTCCACTGCTCGGGTCTACCTGACCAAGGGCACTGGCCGCATCCTGGTCAACAAGCAGCCGCTGGACGAGTTCTTCGGCCGCGAGACCTCTTGCATGATCGTGCGTCAGCCGCTGGAAAAAGTGGAAATGACCGACCAGTTCGATGTGAACGCAACCGTCTCTGGCGGCGGCATGACCGGCCAGGCCGGCGCCATCCGACTGGGCCTGACCCGCGCACTGATGGAGTACAACGAAGAGTTGCGCCCCACGCTGCGCAAGGCCGGTTACGTGACCCGTGACGCCCGCGAAGTCGAGCGCAAGAAGGTTGGCCTGCACAAAGCCCGCAAGGCGACGCAGTACAGCAAGCGCTAAAGATCAACAACTGCCACTGGGGGATCGTCTAGTGGTAGGACTGCGGACTCTGACTCCGCCAGCGGGGGTTCGAATCCCTCTCCCCCAGCCAAATACGAAAAACCGCCTTCGGGCGGTTTTTTCGTATTTCGTCTGTGGTCGTGGGATCGAACCCTGTCGGCTGA
>JAHEFS010000069.1:0-8696 GCA_024640045.1 Chromatiales bacterium
GCCGTCGTGTAGAGAATGGCGATGAAGACCAGGGCCCAGCCAGCTGACTTGCGAGCGTCGGAGACCTTGGGGACCGTGAAGAAGCGCACGATTACGTGCGGCAGACCTGCCGTACCAATCATCAGTGACAGGGTCAGCAGGAACACGTTGATGGTCGGCCACTTCTGGGCTGTATAGGCAGCAAAGCCCAGATCGGTCACAACCTGGTCGAGCCGGTCCAGCATGTGCAGACCTGATCCGTCCGCCATGGTCGAACCCAGACCCAATTGCGGCAGGAACACGCCGGTCAGGTTGAGGGAGATAAAGATCGCCGGCACCGTGTAAGCGAAGATCAGCACGCAGTATTGTGCGATCTGGGTGTAGGTGATGCCCTTCATGCCCCCGAGTACCGCGTAGATGAACACGATACCCATACCGACAAACACGCCATATTCGAACGGAACTTCGAGGAAACGCCCGAAAGCCACGCCGACGCCGCGCATCTGGCCGATGACGTAGGTAATGGATGCCACGATCAGGCAGAGTACGGCCACCATACGAGCACCCTTCGAATAGAAACGGTCGCCGATGAACTCGGGGACGGTGAACTTTCCGAACTTGCGCAGGTAGGGCGCCAGCAGCAGGGCCAGCAGCACGTAGCCGCCCGTCCAGCCCATCAGGTAGACGGAGCCGTCATAGCCCAGGAAGGCGATCAGGCCGGCCATCGAGATGAAGGAAGCCGCAGACATCCAGTCCGCCGCGGTCGCCATGCCATTGGCTACCGGGTGAATGCCGGCGCCGGCGACGTAGAACTCACCGGTGCTGGACGCTTTCGACCAGATTGCAATGCCAATGTAGAGCGCGAAGGTGGCCCCTACAACGAGGTATGTCATTGTTTGAAGATCCATCACTCGCCTCCTCAGTCTTCGTGAACGTCGTGTTTGCGGTCGAGCTTATTCATGCGATTGGCATAGAAAAAGATCAGGACAACAAAGGTGTAGATTGATCCCTGTTGGGCGAACCAGAAGCCCAGAGGGTAGCCACCGATATGGATGGTATTCAGGGCGTCATGCAGGACGATGCCGAATATATATGACACGATAAACCAGACGACCAGGCAGCCGGTCATCAGTTTAAGGTTCGACTTCCAATAAGCTTGTCTACTCAGGTTTTGCTCGCTCATAGCCGGTCTCTCCGATGGTAGTATCCCGATCGCTATGTTACTTTGCCGTCGAAACAGAAACGCCCCTACTTTAGTCGTATAGAATCTCCGGATGCTGAATCCCTGGTTCCTGATCCTGATTGCGCTGGCCTACATGGCCGTGTTGTTCATGATTGCCTGGACCGGAGACCGCAAGAGTGGGATTGGGCGCCACAGGCACGCTCAGGCCGCCGTCTATTCGCTCTCACTGGCGGTCTATTGCACTTCCTGGACTTTTTACGGCGCGGTGGGCAATGCCGCTACCAGTGGCTGGGGATTCCTGCCGATTTATCTTGGCCCGGCCCTGGTCTTCCTGATGGGCCATGACCTGGTGCGGCGGATTGCCGCGACCAGTCGCGACCAGAGAATTACCTCGATCGCCGACTATATTGCCTACCGTTACGGCAGAAGCCACTCGATCGCAGTCA
The DNA here is from genome assembly GCA_024640045.1 of Chromatiales bacterium. Classification (GTDB taxonomy): domain Bacteria; phylum Pseudomonadota; class Gammaproteobacteria; order Xanthomonadales; family SZUA-36; genus WTJD01. Next base: position 1,609 of record JAHEFS010000069.1, read on the forward strand.
TGGTTACGCTGGCCGCTTTCGTCGGTTCCATCCCTTACATCGCCCTGCAGTTAAAGGCCATTACGACGAGCTTTGAGGTGATCAGCCGGTCCAGCGGAATCGCAAGCCCGCACCTGGATAACCTGTCCCTCTATGTCGCATTGGCCCTGGCCTTGTTCGCCATGCTCTTCGGTACCCGCAACATGGATGCCAGTGAGCACCATCGTGGCCTGATGTGGGCCATTGCTTTCGAGTCGGTGGTGAAGTTGATGGCGTTTCTCGCCATTGGTCTGTTCGTGATTTTCGGGGTGTTTGATGGTTTGGGCGACGTCGCGTCCACGCTCAGGAATAACGCCGAGTTCCAGCAATTGTTTTCCCCCTGGAAGTTGCCAGAGGGCTTCGGCATCCAGTTGGTTTTAGGGATGGTTGCAATCCTGTGTCTGCCGCGCCAGTTCCATGTCGCCATCGTGGAATTTCGAAACGACCATGAGCTGGGCGTGGCGCGATGGGTTTTTCCCGGCTACCTGCTGTTATTTGCAGCACTGGTCGTTCCCATTGCGCTCGCGGGCCTCTCCCAATTCGAAGGGCAGAACGTTAACCCGGACACCTACGTGCTGGCTTTGCCCATCGCCTTTGAGCAGGAGACCCTGACCGCCCTGGCATTCCTCGGTGGTTTCTCCGCTGCTACCGGCATGGTCATCGTAGCCACCGTGGCGCTGGCCATCATGGTGAGCAATGACATCGTCATGCCCCTGGTGCTGAGAAGCTGGAAGATCATGCAGCGCTCGCGAGCTGATCTCTCGTTGACGTTGCTGCGCGTGCGGCGGGTGTCCATCCTGTTGATCACCTTGCTGGCCTACGGTTATTACCACGCTATCGAAGGTGGCGTGCCACTGGCATCGATCGGACTGCTCTCTTTCTCCGCGGCGGCGCAGTTCGCCCCGGCGATGCTGATTGGTCTGTTCTGGCCGCGTGCCAGCCGGGTAGGCGCGATGTACGGTCTGGCCACCGGCGTTACGGTCTGGTTCTTCGCTTTGCTTCTGCCCTCCCTGGACGCCAATCTGGGCCTGGGCTTTGCCGTTCCCCACGTCTCGTTCAACCAGGGCGCAACCTGGTCCCTGATCTTCAATTCATGTGCCCTGGTATTGTTTTCCATTCTGGTGCCCGATCGTCCCATGGATCAGGCAGGACGGGACTACGAAAACGAGCGGGGCGGCCTCATCACCCTGGGTGAACTGCACCGGACCATCGGTCAGTTTCTGGGCATGGAACATTGCCGCCTGGCCCTGGCGACCCACCTGGGCCAGGTGGACATCGAACCGGGTGCCCTGGCCGCACCGGCAACCGTCCAGTTCGGCGAGCGCCTGCTGGCCGGCTCGATCGGTTCAGCATCAGCGCGGACGGTCCTGACAACAGCGTTGAATCACCGCGGCATGGGTCGTGATGCGGTTCGGGAGTTACTGGACCGGACATCCCGGGCAGTGCAGTTCAACCGGGAACTGCTCGAGTCCACTCTCGATCACCTTTCGCAAGGCGTTTCGGTCGTTGACGAGGAGTTGCGCCTGGTCGGTTGGAATCAGCGGTATCTGGAGATGATGAACTATCCGGAGGGCGCGGTGACGCTGGGGCAGCCAATCGAGGATCTCATTCGCCTGAATGCGGAGCGCGGTCTGCTGGGAGAGATCGATGCGGACGCTGAAACCAATAAGCGCATCGAGCATTTGCGCAGTGGCGAGCCTTACCGGATCGAGCGCCATTGGGGCAACGGTCTGGTGATTGAAATTCAGGGTAATCCCATGCCTGGCGGTGGTTACGTCACCACCTTTACCGATATCTCGCATTACAAGGATATTGAGCGCGCGCTGCAGGAAATGAACGAAACCCTGGAACATCGGGTAGCACAGCGAACGCAGGAATTGAGCGGCGCAATTCGCGATATGGAAGATGCCCGGGCCGCGGCCGTGGCGGCCAATCAGAGCAAGACCCGCTTCCTCGCCGCTGCCAGTCATGACCTTCTGCAACCCATGAATGCTGCCCGCCTGTTCGTTTCAATTCTTCGCCAACAGCAGGATCCGGAAGGCGAACAGGCCCAATTGGTCAAGCGGGTCGATCGCAGCCTGACCGCGGCTGAGGAACTGCTGAGCGCTTTACTGGATATTTCCAAGTTTGACTCAGGCACGTATGAGACGAATCTCGAGCCCATTGCGGTTCAGGATCTGTTTGAGCAGCTGCGTCGACGCATCAAACCGTTAGCCGTCAATCGCGGCTTGCAGCTCAGGGTACGTTCCGCCGATGTGCACATTTATTCCGATCGTGGGCTGCTGTACCGGATCCTCCAGAACTTCCTGGCCAATGCGATCCGTTATACCGAAGAGGGCGGGGTGCTGCTGGCCAGCCGTAAGCGGGGTAATGCGATCAAGATCAGCGTCTGGGACACGGGCGTCGGAATTGAGAAAGATGACCTGCAAAAGGTGTTCACGGAGTTCCACCGGCTGGATTACGCTCAACGACTGGAGGAGCGTGGCCTGGGGCTGGGGCTTGCCATTTGCGATCGTATCGCCCGCACGCTGGGTCTGGAAATCGAAGTATGGTCGAATCCGGGTAAAGGCAGTTGTTTCTCCATCACCGTTCCGACCGCTGAACCCGGGGCATCCGTGCCCACCGTCGAGCGTGACATCGAGTCGGTGGTGCCGACTCGGCCAGGGGATGTCACGGTTTTGTGCATCGATAACGAGTCGGACATTCTCGATGGCATGCAAATGTTGCTGGGCGGATGGGGCTTCACGGTACTTTTGGCCAATGGAGAGGAAGAGGCGCTCGAACAGGTGCGCGTTGGCGGGCCGCCAAACCTGGTGCTCGTGGATTACCACCTGGCCGATCAGCGGCACGGACTTGATGTCATGGCAAAGCTTGATCAGTCGCTGGGCAGGACTCTGCCGGCCATTGTCATCACGGCTGACCGTTCCACGGGGCTGGAAGAGGCTGCGCGTGAACGGGGTTATGGGTTATTGCGCAAACCGATAAAGCCCGCTGCCTTGCGAGCTTTGATGGGGAACATGCTCAAGCAGGCCCGAGAGGATTGACGCTACCCTTCCTTGCCATCTGTCTTACAAGCTGGCGTCCGGGTTTGTGACAGCGAGGTGCTGGGCCGCCAGTACCGCCTGGGTGCGGTTGCTGACGCCGAGTTTGTTCATGATCGCCGTCACGTGCGCCTTGATGGTTGCCTCCGATACGCTCAGGTCGTAGGCGATCTGCTTGTTCAGAAGCCCCTGCGACATCATCATCAGCACCTTGAATTGTTGCGGCGTCAGTTGGGTCAGTCGTTCAGCCAGTTCCATTTCCGAAACATTGCCGCCGGGCAGATCGCTCTGCACAGATTTGGGCGACCAGATTTCGCCCATGAGGATCGCGTTGATCGCCTCCGTGATGGTTTCAATACTGGAAGATTTGGGAATGAACCCGGAAGCACCGTGATCCAGGGCCCGCCGGATGACCATCGGGTCTTCGTTGGCTGATATCATCACCACCGGAATGCTCGGGTAACGTTTGCACAGAAAGATCAGGCCGGTGAATCCGCTTACCCCCGGCATGTGCAGATCGAGCAGTACGAGATCGACCTCCGGAGTCACCTCTACCAACGCCTGCAGCGTTTCGAAGCTGTTGGCTTCCAGAAAGTCGATCTCGCCGTGTTCGGATTCCAGCGCCTCCTTGATCGCCGCGCGAAACAATGGATGGTCGTCAGCGACGATCACGGTTTCTGCTTGCATGGCAATCAGGCGGTTCATTTCCTTTGAACGCTCTGGCAAGTGGCCTGCTTAGCGATTCATCCTCCCATTGACAAGGTTTTCGACCACATCCGGGTCGGCCAGGGTCGAGGTATCGCCCAGGTTTTCGTAATCGTTGGCAGCAATTTTGCGAAGAATCCGGCGCATGATCTTGCCAGACCTCGTCTTGGGAAGACCGGGTGCCCACTGGATCAGATCGGGTGAGGCGATGGGGCCGATCTCCTTGCGTACCCATTGGCGCAATTCCTGGCGCAACTCCTCGCTCGGTTTCACGCCAGCCACCGTGGTGACATAGACGTAGATGCCCTGACCCTTGATGTCGTGGGGGTAGCCCACCACGGCGGCTTCGGCCACGGCGGGATGTGCGACCATGGCGCTTTCGACCTCGGCGGTACCCATACGGTGGCCGGACACATTCAGCACGTCATCGACACGGCCGGTAATCCAGTAATAGCCATCTTCGTCACGTCGGCAGCCGTCACCGGTAAAATAATTGCCCGGGAAGGTGGCGAAATAAGTCTCGACGAACCGGTCGTGGTCGCCGTAGACGGTGCGCATCTGTCCGGGCCAACTGTCCGTGATGATCAGGTTGCCTTCCGCCGTTCCATCGAGGCGCTGGCCCTCGCCATCTACGAGTTCAGGTTTAATGCCAAAAAATGGGCGGGTAGCCGAGCCCGGCTTCAGAGCCGTCGCTCCCGGTAAGGGCGTGATCAGGATGCCGCCGGTTTCCGTTTGCCACCAGGTATCGACGATCGGACAACGGCTGTCGCCGACCACGTGGTAATACCATTCCCATGCCTCGGGATTGATCGGTTCACCGACCGAGCCCAGCAACCGCAATGACTTGCGTGAAGTGCGCTTGACCGGTTCATCACCCTCGCGCATCAGGGCACGGATCGCGGTCGGCGCCGTATAGCAAATATTAACCTGGTGTTTGTCGCAGACCTGCCAGAAGCGGCTGGTATCCGGGTAGTTGGGTACGCCCTCGAACATCAATGTTATGGCACCGTTGGCGAGCGGGCCATAGACGATATAACTGTGTCCGGTCACCCAGCCAACATCGGCCGTGCACCAATAAATGTCGCCTGGATGATAATCGAAGACATACTGGTGGGTCATGGCCGCAAAGACCAGGTAACCGCCAGAGGTATGCAGAACGCCTTTGGGTTTGCCGGTCGAGCCAGAGGTATACAGAATGAACAGCGGATCCTCTGCGCTCATTTCGGCCGGTGGGCAGTCAGCGCTGACTGCGTTGATGTGGTCATCCAGCCAGACGTCTCGCCCTTCATGCCAGGCAACATCGCCGCCGGTCTTTTTTACCACCAGTACTTTCTCGAGCACGTCGGGCACGCCCTTGATCACGGCCGCGGCGTCGACATTGGCTTTCAGCGGGATCTTGCGCCCGCCGCGGACGCCCTCATCGGAGGTGATGACTATCTTGGATGCACAGTCGATGATCCGGCCGGCCAGGGCGTCGGGTGAAAAACCGCCGAATACGACGGAGTGCACCGCCCCGATTCTCGCGCAGGCCAGCATCGCAAAAGCGGCTTCCGGTATCATCGGCAGGTAAATCGTCACGCGGTCGCCTTTTTTCACGCCAAGTTTTTTCAGAACGTTGGCGAAACGGGAGACGGATTCGTGCAATTCCGCGTAGGTAATCTTCCGGTCAACCGAAGGATCGTCACCCTCCCAGATGATGGCGACCTGGTCGGCTTTCTCGGGCAGGTGACGGTCAATACAGTTGGCGCAGACATTGAGCGTCCCGTCTTCGTACCAACGGATATGCAAATCCTGCTTGTCGAAAGATACGTCCTTGACCCGGGTAAAGGGCTGGATCCAGTCAATGCGCTGGCCCTGTTCTGCCCAGAAGCCCTCGTTGTCCTCTACCGATTGACGGTACATGGATTCGTACTTGGCGTTGTCGATCCAGGCCGTTTCAGCCAGTCCTGCGGGTACCGGATATGTCTTTTCCATTGCTCTACAACCTCCTGAATTCAGCCTCGCGATTGTCCCAGCCCAAGGCTGTTCAAACCCATTAGACCATGGTCGAATTACCACCTTAAACAAGGTCGGCCTTAGACCAAAGGATAATACACGGAGCACTTGATCTTGCGCATGATGCGCGTGGTAAACCATAAACGGGAGAGGCCGTTATGTTGCGCACATCAACTCGAAAATTAGTTCTCAGCCTGTCCATCGCAGCCGCGTTGGGAGGAGTATCTGGCAATGTCTTTGCTGACGGTGACCCTGTGGCCGTACTGGAGGCTCGCGTAGCTGAACTGGAGGCCCTTGTGGCCCAGTTGCTGAACGCACCCAAGCCAGCACCGGTCGCCGCTGACTGTTGTGGCGATATGGATGCCAAGGCACAGGCGGCGGCTGAGGCGGCCATCGCCCAGTACAAGGCTGAAGAAGAAGAAAAAGCCAAGAAACACAGCTATGCTTTTGGCGGCTACATCAAGACGGATTTGATATACAGCAATTACACGGGCGGCTCTTCAACGGGCGCCGGGCGCGATTTTTACATTCCCGGAACGGTGCCGGTCGGCACAAGGGGTGAGACGTACCTCGACATCCATGCCAAGGAATCCCGTATCAATTTCAAGTCCAACCACTTGCTGGATAACGGCGCGAAGATGAGCACGTTCTTCGAGATGGACTTCATGTTGAGCGGCCAGGGCGACGAACGCATTTCCAGCTCCTACGCGCCGCGGGTCCGGCACGCATTCTTCACCTACAACAAGTGGCTTTTCGGTCAGACCTGGATGACCTTCTTCAACGTGGGCGCATTGCCAGAGAATCTGGACTTCGTGGGCCCGGCGGAATCCACCATCTTTGGCCGTCAGGCGATGATCCGCTATACCAGCGGACCCTGGCAGTTTGCCATCGAAAATCCGGAAACCACGGTTACTCCTGGAACAGGCGGCGGACGTATTATCGCCGACGACAGCAAGGTTCCGGATGTCGTGGGCCGTTACAACATGAGCGGCGACTGGGGTAATTTCACGGTTGCGGCAATGTATCGCCAACTGCGCTATGAAGACCGTTCCAGTACAGAGCCTCATGACTCAACTGGCGGGTATGGTGTCAGCCTGTCCGGCAAGCTCAACATGGGTGAAAAGGACGACTTCCGCTGGATGGTCAGCACAGGCAGCGGCATTGGCCGTTATCTTGGCCTGAATACAACCAACGACGCCGTTCTGGATGCAAATGGCAATCTCGAGGCCATCGATGCCACAGGCGCTTTCGGTTCGTACCGGCACTTCTGGAACGACAAGTGGCGCAGCAACCTGACGTTCGGTTACCTTACGATTGACAACGACACCA
>JAHEFS010000069.1:8796-14327 GCA_024640045.1 Chromatiales bacterium
TCTGTGTCGGGTGATTTAGCCCGGTTGGGCAGTGAGCTCAACCACCTGCTGGCCAGGTTCCAGGCGCAGCAAGCGGATCAGGCAGAGCTGCTGGAAAAATTAAACGCGCTACAGCACTCGAGCGATCAGCAACTGGTGGAAGACGGGGTGAAATTCTCCGGCTCCCCGGTGAGCCAACTTGCCCACGAATTTAACAATGTTATCCAGGTCGTGATGGGTTTCTCCGAGTTGGCCTTACGCCACCTTGAGTCAGGTCATGAGGCCAGACCATTGATCGAGGAAGTCCTCAAAACCAGTTCGCATGCTTCTGCATTTACCCGCCGGTTCCTGCGGCAGGGTGAATCTGCGGAAGACTGATCCCTTAATCGTCACTCTTGACGACATAGGACAAGGTGCGGTCGATGAATGCGAGTGTGCGTTGCATGGCTCTCTCCTCAAGTCATAATGGTTGCTGCCGGGTTCTCGTGGCGGACCCTGGTGTTTCCGAAATTGAATAACGAACGCGGTTTCTACCGCCAGGCAAAAAGTTGATAATGTAAGGGTGTTTTCTTCAAGCCGATCAAGGAGTCACTAATGGCAACGTATGAATGCAAGAAATGTGGAATGAGCGTGAACGCTACCTGCGGCCAGTGTGACGCGCCGCTGGAAAACGACAGCCTGAAGCTGGACAACGGCAGCCAGGTGCAGATTTCAAAGTGCCCAAATGGTCACGGCAAAATCAAGTCACCGATGTGCTGCGGCCAGGACATGAGCTGTTCGCTGAGCTAAGGTTTATTGCCTGACTAAAACCTGGCCGTCCGAAGCGCGGCCAGTTTGTCCCGTGCCGGATAAGATGGCGGCGTTCCCGTTATCTGGAAGTACTGGATGGGGAGCGATCCCAGTTCAACGAAGACTCAGCCGACCCCTGAATACTGGGAATTTTCGCCAACTCGACCATCCGCTTGTACAGGGCGCTGGGAGGAGGTTGAGAGTCTGCGCTCGCGGGCGAAAACGCCCGGTGAGTAATGGTATAGTTAGCATCCGCCCGATTTGGCCGGGCCAGATTTCACGAATTCAGACGTCAGGAGTGATTGAATGAAAACCGTCTACCAGAAGATTGGATGGGTTCTGTGCAGCATGGTGCTGCTGACTTTTGTTGGAGCGGCAATGGCATCTGCCGAGCCTTCCTACGTCCGCAACGATCTTGATTTGAGCAAATATGCCAAATTCCAGTTACGGGCACTGAATATGGATAACACCCAGGTGCTGAAGCCCGTCTGGGAAGACGACCCGGAGCCCTGGTCGTTCCAGCCCGGAGACCGTGAGGCCGTGCAGCAAATGTTCCGCAGCATCATGACCGAGGAGCTGTCGAAAGATGGCGGTTACGAGGTGGTGGAAGAGCGCGGCGCTGATGTGATGACGCTGGAAGTGGAGTTGTTGAGCATCACGCCATTCGTCAAGCCAGGGACCAAGGCTGAAGGTGGTGGTTTCGTCATCACCACTCTGGGTTCGGGCGAAGTCGTGGTTTCGGCCGAGTTTCGTGATTCAGTCAGCCGCGAAATGTTGATCCTGATGGAAGGTGAGCGGCCTGTTGGCACCGAATACCGTGAATTGAGCCGCGAGAACCACGAAGCAAACATTCGCCAGTTATTTACCACCTGGGGCCAGCGTGTTCGCGCCGCGATGGATGAGGCCCACGGCAAGTAACCGCCAGGTTCGTCTGCTGATGCCGAATGGCTTAAAGAGCCCCTGATTGGGGCTCTTTTTAATCTACTGGGCCATGACGGCCCGTGAAAACAGGAATTTTTTGATGAAAAGTCTTAAACACAGATCCTGGATTTTGATCACAATCATGGCTATGAGCCTGTTGATGTCGAGCCAGGTTTGGGCCCAGGACAGTCAGGATGAACGTTCGGAATGGTCCAGCATGTTCGTAATCTACCTGCTGGGGCCGACGCTGGATGGCAGCGTGGGTATTGGCCCGGTCGATGGCAGCGTGGACATGAACGCGGGCGACGTATTCAGCGCGCTGGACAGCGCGTTCCTCGGCATGTATGCGGGTGAAGGCGAACGCTGGGGCGTTCTGCTGGACGTGGTGTACATGGACCTTTCCGAGGACCTGGAAGGCTCGGCCAACGTTCTGAGTGGGACACTTGGTAATGCCCAGACCACCGCAGTGGTTTCGGCGACTTACCGTGTGTCGGACACCACCCGGTTGCTGGCCGGCGTGGCGTATACCAATATCGACGCTGATTTGACCATCAATGGCCCACTGAACACCCGGCGGGCTTCGACCAGTGAGAGCTGGGTCGATCCCGTGGTCGGTGTGCTTTATGCCACGCCGCTTTCCGACCGCTGGTCGTTCAGCGGCCTGGCGCAGGCCGGCGGGTTCGGCGTCGGGTCAGACCTGACCATTTCGCTGACCGCCAGCGTTGCTTACCAGATGACTGACCGGACCAGCCTGAGCCTGGGTTACCGCTACCTGGATTTCGACTATGAGGATGGCACTGGGAGTGGCCGCTTCAAGTTCGATATGAAACAGCACGGTCCGGCGGTGGGCTTTCGCTTCAGCTTCTAGAGGAATGACTCACCCGAAGCCGCGTTCAGCCTGTCAGGCAGTGGGTTACGGGCTATTGTCGCAGCGCTATTCTGAGATTAGGCCTCTCGAGCCGTGATGTCCGTGCGTCAGCCTCGCGGCGCCAGCAACGCGTCATGAGTATTCACGCTTCGATCTCCAGCGCGGCCCGGCTATTCCGGGCGCGTTGGAAGTTATTTCTCGGCATTCACCTGTCGGTCAGCCTGCTGTCCTTTGTGATCCTGACACCCCTCTACACAACGCTGCTGGGATGGCTCGTGCTCACATCCGGCGATGTCGCACTGACCGATGAAGACATCGTCATGTTTATCCTCTCCCCGAAGGGGTTCGTGGTGTTCGTCATCGCAATGGCTTTGCTCGCGACGGGACTGGTGTTCGAGCACGCAGCTCTTTTTCAGGCGGCTATCGACCGCGGTCCGGAAGACCGGTCCAGGTTGATCCGGATTGGCCGAAAAATGGTGGGGCACGCATGGCCGCTTTTTCAGCTTGGCGTACGAATGGTGCTGCATGCAGGCCTTGTGGCCGCGCCTTTTCTGGCCTTTGCAGGGTGGATTTTCGTCCGTTACCTGACCGAATATGACATCAATTACTATCTTGCCGAGCGCCCTCCGGAGCTTTGGCAGACCGGTGGGGTTATCGCACTGTCCCTGCTGTTGATGAGCTGGTGCTTGTTCCGAATATTCGCCGGTTGGGTCATCGCTGTGCCCCTGTTGTTGACGAACCAGGGTGATCCGGCAAGTGTCCTGGCCAGAAGTCGGCAAGTGGCGGGCGCGGCGCGCGGGAAGATCGCGGCCACGCTGGCGTTGTGGGCGTTGGTGACCAGCGTGTTGTTTGCCGGATCCAGTGCCTTGCTCGACTTCGGCGTGAGCTCCGCGATACGGCTTTCGGGCCATTCCCTTCAAGTCCTGGCTTACCTGCTGGGAACGTTACTGGTGGCCTGGTCGCTGTTGAATATGATGATTGCTTTTTTCAGCACTGCGGCGCTCAGCCTCGGTTTGCTGAGGCTGTTCCAGCAATTCGAACCGGGAACCATAGACCCTGCCGCTTCGACCGAGCGGGTGCCCGCATCGCCCATACGTCACTGGAGGCCAACGGTGGCTGCCCTGGCGGTCATGCTCGTCGTCGTTTCAGGTACTGCGGCCTGGGTGATGCTGCGGACCGCAGATCGCCAGGCGCAGGGACATCCAGTCGAAATTATCGCTCACCGGGGCGCTTCGGCCGAGGCGCCCGAAAATACCCTGGCAGCGATCAGCCTGGCCATTGAGCAGGGCGCCGACTGGGTCGAGATCGACGTCCAGGAAACCCGGGAAGGTGAAGTGGTGGTGATCCATGACAGTGACCTGATGAAGGTGGGCCGCGCGCCGCTCATGATTCACCAGGCGAGCCTGGCAGAACTCCAGGATGTGGATATCGGTTCGTGGTACAGCCCCGACTTTGCGGATCAACGCGTTCCGACCCTGGCAAGCGTGCTGGAGTTGGCGCGCGGTAAAGCGGGCGTGATCATCGAGCTCAAGTACTATGGCCATGAACAGCAATTGGAAGAACGCGTGGCGGCGGTTGTCGAGGCAGCCGGCATGCAGGACCGGGTCAAGCTGATGTCCCTGAGCCTGCCGGGTATTCGCAGAATGAAGATTCTGCGGCCGGCATGGCCGGCCGGTTTGTTGTCCACGGTCGGACTGGGAGATGTCAGCCGCCTGAATGTGGATTTCTTTGCGGTCAATGCCCGGTCTGCGCGGCGGGCTTTTATCGACCGTGCCCATCAGCGCGGGCGGGAAGTTCTGGTCTGGACGGTCAACGACCCCGCCCAGATTTCGGCAATGATTGGCCGCGAGGTCGACGGCATCATTACCGACAAGCCGGGCCAGGCCCGGCAGGTTCGCCTGGAGCGCGGCGAACTCGATCTGTTCGAACTGCTGATCATCCAACTGGCCAGCCGGATCGGCAGCGATCTGCTGACGGATCAATGACGCGCGTCGTTCAGTCTCGATCGAGAGTAAAATAGCGACATCCCCTTCCGAGATTCCAGGTTCGCCAAGGAAAACCCGCCATGCGTATCGACGCCATCGCCATTGGCCACAACCCGCCCGAAGACGTCAATGTCATCATCGAGGTCCCCGTAGGCGGCCATCCCATCAAGTATGAAATGGACAAGGAGGCCGGCACCCTGGTGGTTGACCGTTTTCTGTACACACCCATGGCCTATCCGGGTAACTACGGTTTCGTGCCGCATACCCTGTCGGATGACGGTGATCCCATTGATGTCCTGGTTTGCAATACCCGGGAACTGGTGCCGGGCTGCGTGATCAATGTGCGTCCCATTGGTGTGTTGATCATGGAAGATAATGCGGGGCAGGATGAGAAGATCATCGCCGTTCCCTCCCATGCGCTCACCAAGCGCTATGACAAGGTGATGGAATACGCTGACTTGCCCGAAATTACCCTGCAGCAGATCGAGCACTTCTTCGAGCATTACAAGGATCTGGAGCCCGGCAAGTGGGTGCGGATCGGTAACTGGCACGGCGCGGCAGACGCACGTGATCTGATCAACGCGGCGATTGAACGAGCACGGAGTTCGTCCTGAGAGACCTGTCAGCCCCTTGGCTGGAGTTTTATTTTGCCAGGAAGGTTGCAGACCCCAACAAGCCAACGCGTGCGATGGCTGGTTTAGTTCTGATGATTAGTGGAGAATGAGGGTATCGCGTCTTGTGGGTTTGGGATGCGATGCCAAGTAATTGACGAAGTGGACAGGGAGAATATAGCTTGAAAATTAAATCGATTTTGTTTTTCGGCGTTTTGGTCATTGCTTTGGTCGGCTGCGGCAAACAAGAGCAGGAGAAGGCCGCTGATTCGATGCAACAGGCTGCAGAAAGCGCCAAGCAGGCCGCCGGTGAAGTTATGGACAGCGTGGAAGAAACAGCCGGTGATGTGGCCGCGGAGGCAACAGACATGGCGGATG
>JAHEFS010000181.1 GCA_024640045.1 Chromatiales bacterium
AGCATGCCGACCCGGTCGTCGCCTGGCAGCACCTGGTCGAGGACGAATCGGTGACCAGCGCCTACAAGGCCGCACGCGGCCTGGGCGGAATGGTTCGCGGCGAATGGGACGAGGTCAACGAAATCATTGCGGCCGCGAATATTTACACCTCCAAGACGTACGGCCCGGACCGGGTCATCGGATTTTCGCCAATCCCGGCCATGTCCATGGTTTCGTATGCCGCAGGGTCACGCTACCTGTCGCTGATTGGCGGCGTCTGCATGAGCTTTTATGACTGGTACTGCGATTTGCCGCCCAGTTCGCCACAGGTCTGGGGTGAACAGACCGACGTGCCGGAAAGCGCCGACTGGTACAACTCCAACTACATTATCGCCTGGGGTTCCAACGTACCGCAGACGCGCACGCCGGATGCGCACTTCTTCACCGAAGTCCGCTACAAGGGAACCAAGACCGTCGCGGTCACGCCGGACTACAGCGAGGTCGCCAAACTTTCCGATTCCTGGGTGCCGGCACGCCAGGGCACCGATGCGGCCGTCGCGATGTCGATGGGCCACGTCATCCTGAAAGAGTTCTACGTGGATGGCCACAGCGATTACTTCAGCGAATACGTGCGCCAATACTCCGACATGCCATTCCTGGTCATGCTGGAACAAAAAGACGGACTTTGGGTGCCCGGCCGCACCCTGCGCGCCTCCGACTTCGCCGGGGCCCTGCAGCACGAACGCAATCCGGACTGGAAGCCGGTGGTATTCGATGCAGACAGCCGGCAGGTGGTCGTGCCCAATGGCACCATCGGCGCCCGCTGGGGCGATCAGGGCAAGTGGAACCTGGAGGAAAAGGACCAGTTAAACGGCAAGGAAATCAAACCCCTGCTCAGCTTCCTGGATCAATCCGACGAAGTGCTGCCGGTTGCATTCCCTTATTTCGGCAACCAGGAGCACGACCAGGATATCTTTGCGCACAGCGACCACGACAGCATCCTGAACCGCAAGGTTCCGGTGAAGAACCTGGAACTTGCCGAGGGCAGCGTCAAGGCGGTTACCGTGTTTGACCTGATGCTGGCGAACTATGGCCTGGATCGGGGCCTGGACGACCCCAATGTGGCGCAGAGCTACGACGATGATGTTCCGTACACGCCGGCCTGGCAGGAAAAGATCACCGGCGTCAAGCGCGAACAGATCATCCAGATCGCCCGCGAGTTTGCCGACACGGCTGACAAGACCCGGGGCCGGTCCATGGTGATCCTCGGCGCGGCCATCAACCATTGGTACAACATGGATATGACCTACCGCGGCATCATGAACATGTTGATCATGTGCGGTTGCGTGGGCCAGAGCGGCGGTGGCTGGGCGCACTACGTGGGGCAGGAAAAGCTGCGCCCTCAAACCGGGTGGCTGCCGCTGGCCTTCGGACTGGACTGGCACCGTCCGCCGCGCCAGATGAACAGCACTTCGTTTTTCTACAACCATTCCAACCAATGGCGTTACGAGAAGCTGGAACTGGATGAAATTCTCTCGCCGCTGGCGGACCGGTCAGCATGGGAAAACCAGAGCCTGATCGACTGCAATGTCCGCGCCGAACGCATGGGCTGGCTGCCATCGGCCCCTCAACTCGAAGAAAACCCACTGAATCTTGCCAAGAAAGCCAAAGCAGCAGGCGTCAGCAGTGCTGATTACGTGGTGGGCCGCTTAAAAGACGGCAGCCTGCGGATGTCCTGCCAGGCGCCGGACGATCCGCGCAATTTTCCGCGCAACCTGTTCATCTGGCGGTCCAACCTGTTGGGATCCAGTGGCAAGGGCCACGAATACATGCTGAAGCACTTGCTGGGCACCAAAAACGGCGTGCTGGGCAAGGACCTGGGCCAAACCGGCGGTCAGAAACCGAGCGAGGTCGAATGGGTTGAACAGGACACCGAAGGCAAGCTGGACCTGGTGGTCACGCTGGACTTCAGAATGTCCACGACCTGCGTCTACTCGGATATCGTTCTGCCCTCTTCAACGTGGTACGAGAAAAACGATCTCAACACCTCGGACATGCATCCGTTCATCCATCCCCTGTCACGCGCGGTCGATCCCGCCTGGGAAAGCCGCAGCGACTGGGACATCTACAAAGGACTGGCCAAAGTCTTTGCGGATTTGTGCGTGGGGCATCTCGGCACGGAGACCGATATCGTTGCGCTGCCCATCCTGCACGACACGCCGGCGGAACTCGGGCAGCCCCTGGGTGTGAAAGACTGGCAGAAGGGTGAATGCGATCCGATTCCCGGCAAAACCATGCCGAGTTACATCGAGGTGGTGCGCGACTACCCGAACACCTACAAGAAGTTCACTTCGCTGGGGCCCCTGATGTCGAAGGTCGGCAACGGCGGCAAGGGTATTGCCTGGAACACTGAAGACGAAGTCCGCCTGCTCGGCGACCTGAACCGGCGGGTTACCGCCGAGGGTGTGTCAAAGGGCCTGCCCAGGATCGAATCCGATATCGACGCGGCGGAAGTGGTGTTGTCGCTGGCTCCGGAAACCAATGGCCAGGTTGCCGTCAAGGCCTGGCAGGCTTTGGGCAAGATCACCGGCCGCGATCATACGCACCTGGCGTTGCCCAAGCACGATGAAAAAATCCGTTTCCGTGATATCCAGGCACAACCGCGCAAGATCATTTCATCACCGACCTGGAGTGGCCTGGAGGACGAACACGTCAGCTACAACGCCGGCTACACCAATGTTCACGAGTTGATCCCCTGGCGGACCCTGACTGGTCGCCAGCAGTTCTACCAGGATCATGCCTGGATGCGCGATTTCGGCGAAAGCCTGTGCGTCTACAAGCCGCCCATCAATACCAAGACCGTCAAGCCGGTGATTGACGAAATCGGCAAAGGGGGCAAACAGGTGGTATTGAACTGGATCACCCCGCACCAGAAGTGGGGTATCCATAGCACTTACTCAGAAAACCTGCTGCTGCTGACCCTTAGCCGCGGCGGGCCCTGTGTTTGGATGAGCGAAGTCGACGCGGCCAAAATCGGTTGCGAGGACAACGACTGGATTGAGTTGTACAACACCAACGGGGCGATTGCCGCGCGCGCGGTCGTCAGCCAGCGTGTTCCCGAGGGAATGGTCATGATGTACCACGCCCAGGAAAAAATCATCAACACCCCCATCAGCCAGATCACCGGCCACCGGGGTGGCATTCACAACTCGGTCACCCGTGCCGTGGTCAAACCAACCCATATGATCGGCGGTTACGCGCAGTTGGCCTACGGTTTCAACTACTACGGCACGGTGGGCTCCAACCGCGACGAATTCGTGGTGGTGCGCAAGCTCGAAAAAGTGGAATGGCATGTAACCACGGCAGATTCCACCGAGGAGGCAGCGGCATGAAGATCAGAGCGCAGATCGGCATGGTCCTGAACCTGGACAAATGCATTGGCTGTCATACCTGCTCGGTCACCTGCAAGAACGTCTGGACCTCGCGCCAGGGCGTGGAGTACGCCTGGTTCAACAACGTCGAATCCAAGCCCGGCGTCGGTTACCCGCGCAGATGGGAAAACCAGGAGGTCTGGAACGGTGGCTGGATTTTGAGCGGCAAGAACAAGCTCAAACCGAAAATGGGTGGAAAATTCCGCTTGCTGGCCAAGATATTCGCCAATCCGGACTTGCCGGAAATCGACGAGTACTACGAGCCCTTCACCTACGAATACCAGCACCTGCAAAAGGCACCCGCATCCCGGACCACGCCGACCGCAAGAATGCGTTCGGCGATCACCGGTGCGCGCATGGAGAAACCCGTCTGGGGACCGAACTGGGAAGAAATCCTGGGTGGCGAGTTCAGCAAGCGCTCCGAAGACAGCAACTTCGAAGACATCGAGAAGGAGATCTACGGCCAGTTCGAAAATACCTTCATGATGTATCTCCCGCGACTGTGCGAACATTGCCTGAACCCGACCTGCGTGGCGTCGTGCCCCAGCGGGGCGATCTACAAGCGTGAAGAAGACGGCATTGTGCTGATCGACCAGGACAAGTGCCGTGGCTGGCGCATGTGTG
>JAHEFS010000182.1 GCA_024640045.1 Chromatiales bacterium
CCAAAAATTCCAGTTGGCTGATCACTGGCGGTTGTACTCCTTGCTGGGCTCATTGCCGTGGCCCTTCCAGTCACTGCTGACGGACACTCGGGCATGACCCTCAATTATACTTGCACTCGAGACGAGCAACGGATGATGCGCGTGAAATCCATAGAGGAGTGGATCAATTATTGCAGCCGGTCGATGGACGAGGCCGAGCTGGTTTTTGGCCATGGCACTGACAATTCGGTGGATGAGGCGGCTTGGTTGGTGCTGCACGTCCTGGGGCAGTCGCTGGATGGTTCGGCGACACGCTGGGATAATCCCGTCACTGAGTCGGCGGGCCACGAAATTGAAGCCCTTCTGCGGAGCCGGATCGATGAGCGCAGGCCGTTGGCCTACCTGTTGGGTGAGGCCTGGTTTTGCGGCCTTCGGTTCCAGGTGAATGAATCCGTTCTGATACCACGTTCACCCTTTGCGGAATTAATCGCCGGGGGGTTTGAGCCCTGGATGACGCACCGGCCGTTTCGCACTGCCCTCGAACTCTGCACCGGCTGCGGTTGCATTGCCATTGCGATGGCTCACTACCACGAAACTTTGACGGTCGATGCGGTAGACATCAGTGCCGATGCCCTGGTGGTTGCACGCCAGAATGTTGCCGCGCACGGTTTGGCGGATCGTGTCCGGCTGCTGCAGTCCGATCTGTTTGAAGCGGTTCATGGCCGGCGGTACGACGTGCTGGTGAGCAACCCGCCGTATGTCTCGGATGCGGAAATTTCCGGCCTGCCTGCGGAATACCGTTGGGAGCCGGGCCTGGCGCTGCGTGCGGAAGACGACGGGTTGGAAATCGTTATGCGCATTCTGCGTGAAGCACCCGATTACCTCGAAGAGGAGGGTGTCCTGTTTTGTGAAGTGGGGGAGGCGGCCGGACGGTTGCAGGAGCGATTGCCCAATGCACCCTTCACGTGGCTGGAATTCGAGCACGGCGGCGGCGGTATCTTTACAATAGACCGGGCGCAACTGTTGCAACTGGCCGCGGTGCTTGACCGCTCACCTGCAAGGCCCTGACGGAGATATTCCTGCATGTCATACAACACCTTCGGACGAATGCTTCAGGTCACCACGTTTGGAGAAAGCCATGGTCCCGCGATCGGCTGCGTGATCGATGGCTTTCCGCCCGGGCTGGAGATCACCCCGGAAGAAATCCGTGAAGAGTTGCTCAGGCGCGCAACCGGGCGTTCGCGGCACACGTCGCAACGCAAGGAAAAAGACGAAGTGCAGATTCTTTCCGGCGTGTTCGAGGGGAAAACCACGGGCACGTCTATCGGCTTGCTGATCGAGAATACGGATGCCCGTTCGAAAGACTACACCAATATCGCCACCCGGTTTCGCCCCGGACACGCCGACTATACCTATTTCAAGAAGTATGGAATCCGGGACTATCGTGGAGGTGGCCGCTCATCCGCACGCGAAACAACCATGCGCGTGGCGGCCGGTGCACTCGCGAGAAAGTTCCTGCAGCAACACGCGGGCATCGAAATTTATGGCTGGCTGGCTCAGCTTGGCCCGATCCGGACCGATGGTGTCCTGGACCGCAGCGTGATTGATGAGAATCCCTTTTTCTGTCCGGACGCTTCAAAGGTTGGTGAACTGGAAGACTACATGGACGGCCTGCGCAAATCGGGTGATTCGGTAGGCGCCCGAGTTTCGGCCATTGCGACGGGTGTACCCGCGGGCCTGGGTGAGCCGGTCTACGGCAAGCTCGACGCGGAACTGGCCAGTGCCATGATGAGCATCAACGCGGCCAAGGGCGTTGAAATCGGAGCCGGGTTCGAGTGCGTTGCGCAAATGGGCACGGAACACCGCGACGAGATGACGCCGGCAGGCTTCCTGTCAAATCACGCCGGGGGAATTCTGGGCGGCATTTCCAGCGGCCAGGACGTCCTGGTCAGCGTGGCGTTCAAACCAACCTCAAGCCTTCGCATTCCATGCCGTGGGCTGGATGAGACCGGGAACGAAGTAGAAATCGTGACGACTGGCCGCCATGACCCCTGCGTCGGTATCCGCGCTACTCCGATTGTGGAGGCCATGCTGGCGCTGGTCCTGATGGATCATGTTTTGCGTCATCGTGCGCAAATGGGAAGGGAGGCAGGTCAATGAACGATAAAGGCAAAACGACCGTAGCAATCGTGGGTGCGACTGGCGCCGTCGGCGAGGTCATGTTGGAGTTGGTGGCCGGCGTCGCGGACAAGGGCTGGAAGGTTCACGCCCTGGCCAGTGACCGTTCCCTGGGTCGCGATGTGGATTTCGGAAGGCGCGAGTTGCCGGTAGAGGTGCTGGATAATTTCGACTTCAGCGGCGTTGATTACGCACTGTTTTCTGCGGGCGCTTCGGTCAGCCGGGTCCATGCTGTCCGGGCAGCCGAGCAGGGCGCGATCGTGATCGACAACACGTCAGAGTTCCGTTACCGCGATGACATCGCACTGATCGTGCCCGAGGTCAACGGCCACTTGCTGGACGATGTCCAGCCCGGCACCATCATCGCCAACCCCAATTGTTCGACCATCCAGATGGTGGTTGCTGTCGCTCCCATCCACCGGGCTGCCGGGGTTGGGCGGATCAACATCGCCACCTACCAGTCCGTTTCCGGGGCCGGGCGTTCCGCCATGGAAGAGCTCGCCAGGCAGACTGCAGACCGCTTGGGTATGCGTGAAGTGAAGCCCAAGGCGTTCAAACAGCCCATTGCTTTCAATGTATTGCCCGAAATCGACGTGATGCAGGACAATGGGTACACCAAGGAAGAGATGAAGCTGCACTGGGAAACCCGCAAAATCCTGGGTGATGAGTCGATCAACGTCAATGCCACGGCGGTTCGTGTGCCGGTCTTCTACGGTCATGCCGAGGCCGTCCACCTGGAAACACGTCGGGATATCAGTATTTCGAAAGTGAGAGAGCTGCTCGCGCAGGCGCCCGGCGTGGTGCTGGCGGAAGGGGAGGAAGGTCAGGGATTCGCTACGCCGGTGACGCACGCGGCAGGCAAAGACCCCGTCTTCGTGAGCCGCTTGCGCCGGGATCTCAGCCACCCGCGCGGAATTGACCTGTGGGTAGTTTCAGACAACGTACGCAAGGGTGCGGCATTGAACGCGGTCCAGATCATGCAGGCGCTCAGGGGCCGGACCTGACCCGCTGGTAACCTGTTACGGGCAAAAGTAAACTTCGGGGCCAGGTTGTTAAATTGAATGCGCAACCGCCCGGCGTCAAAGAAAAAGGGAAACACGTGTCGAACAGGCAGTTCAAGCAGCAACAGGATCGTCCCGGCCGAGCAGAGCCAAGGCGCGCTTTCCGGTTCAGCACTCTCGGGGTTCTGGCCGCTCTGACCCTGAGCCTGAGCCAGGGCGCGTTGGCGCTCGGTCTGGGAGAGCTGAATGTCCGTTCCTACCTCGGTCAGCCGCTGCTGGCCCGCATTGACCTTTTGTCGAACTCCCCGGTGGAACTGGAAGGCGTCACCGCAGCCCTGGCCTCGAGCGACAGCTTTCGCCTGATCGGTCTGGACCGCATGAATTTGTCGGTCCCGCTGAGCTTTACCGTTCATCCGGAGTTGCCGGGAGCCTACATCGAAGTTCGCAGCGGGGTCTCGGTAAATGAGCCGGTATTGCAGTTCGTTGTCGAGGTGGGTTTCGCCAATGGCCGTTTGCTGCGCGAGTACACGGTCTTCCTCGATCCGCCCTCTTTGCCAGCGCCGGTGCCACTGCCCGATATTACGCCGCGTCAAAACGCGGCCGCGACAGCTGCGCCGGTGGTGCGGCCGGTTGTAGAAGAGTCCCGTCCCGAAGGCTTATCCGAGCCTGGTGAAGCCGAAACAGTCGTCAGGGCCAAAGCTACCGATCCCGCTGAGCCTGTTGCCGAAGATGGGACAACACAGACTTCGAGCCGCGAAGTGAATGGAGACGCTGGTTTGGCAGCGGAGTCTGGTTCGTCGGGAGAGGGCTCGGCGGTCGAAACCGAGTCGCTGCAAACCACGCCCGCAGAAACGGCGTTGGTCGAGAA
>JAHEFS010000183.1 GCA_024640045.1 Chromatiales bacterium
GTATTCGTTATCGACGAAACCGACCCTTGCAGCGCCGACCGGGCCATTGAAAGGTATTCCGGAAAGCGCCAATGCCGCCGAGGTGCCAATCAGGGCAGGCACGTCGCCATCCACTTCCGGGTTGGAAGACATCAGGTTGGCGGTGACTTGAACTTCGTTCAGGAAGCCCTTCGGAAACAGCGGACGGATCGGACGGTCAATGATACGGCAGGTCAGGGTTTCTTTCTCGGTGGGGCGGCCTTCGCGCTTGAAGAAACCGCCGGGAATACGTCCTGCAGAGTAGAATTTCTCCTGGTAGTTAACCGTCAATGGGAAAAATCCCTGGCCGGGCTTGGCCTCTTTCTGGCCGACGACTGCGACCATGACCACGGTGTCGGCCATGTTGACCATTACCGTGGTTGCCTGACGGGCAATCTCACCTGTTTCGATGGTGACGGTATGCCCGCCGTATTGAAATGACTTCGTTAATTTTTGCACTTTTATTTCCTGCTTTGTGTGAAGGGCCACCTGGCCCTTTTACGCCTGTCTTCAGGCAATTCCTTCATGTACGGTCAAGCCCTGCCAGAACACGTGCTGTGACAGAGTGCGACCATTGGTTGATGAACAAAATGGTTTAACGACGCAAACCAAGACGTTCGATCAGATCACGGTAACGCTGGATTTCCTTGTTCTTCAGGTAATCCAGCAGTCTGCGACGCTGGTTGACCATTTTCAGCAAACCACGGCGGGAATGGTGATCGTGCTTGTGTTCCTTGAAATGATCAGTGAGGTGTTGAATCCTGGCGGTCAACAATGCCACCTGGACTTCGGGAGAACCGGTATCGTTCTCCGAACGTTTAAACTCGCTTACAACTTTGCCTTTCGATTCCGCGTTGATAGACATGGTTCCTTCTCCATGAATAGAGCCCCGTGATTTTTGCTCGTTGCCATCACATCATTGCGATGGCACTCACAAAAACCGGTAGCCCCGGTTTAGTTAGCCGCTCATTTTAACTGCCAAGGTCCAAGCAAACAAGCACTTACTCGATTTTCGGGCCCCAAGAAGGGGATAACGGTGCAAACAACTAAAAATTGAACACCCTGGCAGGTTTCAGCACGCCGGCAGAGGTTAAATCCGCCAGTCCCAATAAATTATTTTCAGGACCATAGACCCGAACCTTTCCCGCATTAAAACCGGGTAGCGAAAACTCGAACGGGTTGCCGTGCTTGAACTGGCCTTGCCGGATGACATCCAGTTCAACGCGTGGCCAATCCGGCAGGCCGGCGTCAATTGACAACAACAGGTCTGCCAGGTTTCCGGCGTCCTTTGCTTGCTGCAACTGTTCCAGCGTGTGCATCGGAAAATCGTCAAATGGCTCAACCAGCGTGCGCCGCAATGCGACCAGGTGCGCGCAACTGCCGAGCGCCGTGGCGATGTCTTCCGCCAATGTCCTGATATAAGTTCCCTTGGAGCAGTGCACCTCGAATTTCAGTTCGGGCGGTTGCCACGCGATCACTTCGAGGTGATGGATGTTGACGCGCCGGGAGGGCCGCTCGATGACGATACCTGCCCGGGCGTATTCATACAGGGGTTTGCCTTCGTGTTTCAGCGCGGAATACATCGGCGGGACCTGTTCGATCTCACCCCTGAAGGGTTCCAGTGCGCGGGACAGTCCGGCCATGTCGATTTCCGGTAGCGGACAGGTCCCGATCACCTCTCCTTCCACATCACCGGTCGTGGTCGCCGTGCCCAGGTGTGCGGTGGCGCGGTAGCGCTTGCCCGCTTCCAGCATGAACGCCGCGGTCTTACTCGCCTCGCCAAGGCAGACGGGTAACATGCCGGTGGCAAAAGGGTCGAGGCTGCCGGTATGCCCGGCTTTGCGGGCGCCGAATATGCCGCGGACTTTCTGTAGCGCGCGGTTGGAGGATATTCCGGCCGGCTTGTCCAGCAGGACGATACCGTGAACATCGACCCCGTGCTTGCGGCGACCCACGTTAGTCCTGGCCGGGGTCTTCCGCGTCGTCCGGCGTTGTCTCGGCCCGGTCCTTGTCGGCCTTTAATGCCTTGTTGATCAAGTCGTCGATGTGGCTGCCCCGCTCTACCGAATCGTCGTGCACGAAGTGCAATTCCGGCACGTGCCGCAAACGCAACTCCTGGCTGAGACGGTGCCGCAGAAAGGCCGAGGCGCGGCGCAGGGCCTTCAGGCTTTCCTGCGCCTTGTCGGGATCGAACACCGTAATGAAGACTTTCGCGTGCGCCAGGTCACGTGTCACTTCGACATCGGACAGACTGACGAAACCCACCGCCGGATCCTTGATCTCCTGCTGGATCAGGCGGGCGAGATCGCGCCTCAGCTGACCGGCCACACGTTCGGATCTGTTGAACTCCCTGGGTGCCATCGTGCTGGGTCTCCTCTATTTGAGGGTCCTGGCAACCTCGGTCCGTTCAAAACACTCGATCTGGTCACCAGGCCTGACATCATTGTACATCTTGACGCCGATACCGCATTCTGTACCTGCGGTCACTTCCGCGACGGCGTCCTTGAAGCGCCGGAGCGATTCGAGTTCGCCTTCGAACACCACCACGTTATCGCGCAATACCCTGATCGGGTTGGCACGTTTCACGTGACCCTCCACCACCAGGCAGCCGGCGATGGCGCCATACTTGGACGAGCGGAACACGTCGCGCACCTCGGCAAGACCCACGATCGTCTCCTTGGTTTCGGTGCCGAGCAGGCCGGTAATCGCCGCCCTGACCTCGTCGATGGCTTCGTAAATGATGCTGTAATAGTGCAGATCCAGCTCTTGTTCCTGGATGATTCTGCGTGCGGCGGCATCCGCGCGAACGTTGAAGCCAATGATGATGGCGCCGGACGCGTGGGCCAGGGTCGCATCGGACTCGGTAATGGCGCCGACGCCCGAAGCCACGATGTTGACCTTGATATCCTCATTGCTGAGATTGACCAGCGAGTCCTTCAACGCTTCGACACTGCCCTGCACATCGGCGCGGATCAACAGGTTGACGACCTGCTGCTCGCCTTTGCCCATGTTTTCAAACAGGTTCTGCAGATTCGCCGCCTGTTGTTGCGCCAGCCTGCTTTCACGTTTCCGGCCTTGGCGCTGGGCGGCGGCTTCACGGGCCTTGCGCTCGTTGGCCACGACCAATACCTCGTCGCCGGCAAACGGCACGCCCGAGAGACCGAGAATTTCCACGGGCATTGACGGCCCTGCCGATTCGATGGCTTCACCGCCTTCGTCAAACATCGCCCTGACGCGTCCGAACTCCTGGCCGGCCAGAACCATTTCACCGCGCTTGAGGGTACCATTCTGCACCAGCACGGTAGCGACCGGTCCACGGCCCCTGTCCAGGCTGGACTCGATGACCAGGCCTTGTGCGCGCCGCTCGGGATCGGCCTTGAGCTCAAGCAGCTCGGCCTGCAGCAAAATGCCTTCGAGCAGGGTGTCGATGCCCTCGCCCGTCTTCGCCGAAACCGGGACGAACAGTTCCTGGCCACCCCATTCTTCCGAAATGACCTCCTGCTGCGCGAGTTCGGACCTGATTCGCTCGATATCGGAGTCGGGCTTGTCGATCTTGTTGATCGCCACGATGATCGGCACCCCGGCGGCACGGGCGTGCTGAATCGCTTCCTTGGTTTGCGGCATGACGCCGTCGTCGGCCGCTACCACCAAAATGACGATATCCGTCGCTTTGGCGCCGCGTGAGCGCATCGCGGTGAAGGCCGCGTGACCGGGCGTATCCAGGAAAGTAATCGTGCCGCCCTTGGTCTCGACCTGGTAAGCGCCGATGTGTTGCGTGATACCGCCCGCTTCATCCTCGACCACCTTGGACGCCCGAATATAGTCGAGCAATGATGTCTTGCCATGATCGACGTGACCCATCACGGTGACCACCGGCGGCCGGGTTTCGGTGCCTTCGCCCAATTCGGCCTCTTCATCGATCAGTTCCTGTTCGATGCCCTTGTCTTCCGCCGGCTTGGCGCTGTGCCCCAGTTCCTCGGTAAC
>JAHEFS010000184.1 GCA_024640045.1 Chromatiales bacterium
GTGCCCTTGGTCGTCACGGTTCCCAATGCTTTTTCCGGCGCCAGCAAGCCTGATGGGGGCTGGCCGGTGGTCATTTTCGGTCACGGCCTGGGTGGTAACCGGGCTTACGTCCTGACCGTCGCGGACGCATTGGCAGCCGCGGGCTTCGTGGCAGTGGCCATGGATTTCCCGCTGCATGGTGTGGTGCCGGAGGTGGATCCGTTATTCGCTCCGTTCTACATCGAGAACACGCCATTCGGCGCCATTGCCAACGAGCGGACCTTCGAGGTGGACTATCTCAACAACGAGAACGGACAGCCCGGACGGGATGGCGTTCCCGATGGATCCGGATCCCATGCGTTGAATTTCCAGAACTTCCTGGTCTCGCGAGACAACGTGCGCCAGGGGGTTGCAGACTTGTTTGTGCTGGCCAATTCAATCCAGAACTTCGATCTGGATTCTGACGGTCTGCCTGACCTGCAACCCTTCCTGCTGGGGTACGCGGGCATTTCGTGGGGCGCGATCCACGGATCAGTTTTCTCGGCCATAGAACCCCTGGTGACGCGATCGTTTCTTAACGTGCCTGCCGGTGGTCTGGTGCGTTCAGGTGAAGCGTCGCCAACATTCGGTCCCCGCATCCGCGGCGGCCTGGCCGCGGCGGGCATTGTTCCCGGTGATCCATTATTTGAACTGTACCTGACGGTCGGCCAGTCGGTGGTCGATGCGGCTGATCCGGTCAACTGGATTGCAGAAGCGACCATGAACAAGCCAGTCGTGTTGCACGAGGTGATCGGTGACACGGTCCTGCCCAACCAGGTCCTCGGAGCACCGCTTTCGGGCACCGAGGCAATGATCCGCATCGGTGGGTTTGTACCTTACAGCAGCAGTCAGGCTGATCCCGAGGGCCTCAGGTCCGCCGCACGCTTTGTGCCGCCAGCCAGCCATGGCTCACTGCTTACCCCGGCCTTTTCGCCAGCGGCGTTTTTCGAAATGCAAGGTCAGATGGCTTCGTTCCTGGCCTCCGGTGGCACTTTCATCAATGTCAACAATCCCGACACGATGAAGCCAGTGGTGCAGGTTGACCAGTTGATCGTCAAGGAACCTGTCGAGGGCGGCAAGAGTAAGAAGCCCGGCAAGGGCGACCGGCTTGAACCTCAGCTCGAGGTTCGCCGCTCCAAGAACCCTAACGAATGAGAACCGGGGGACTGAATCATGAATAAGAGCATTAACGTGAATAATCTTAAGCCCCGCGCCATCGCCTCGGCCATTGCCCTGGTGATTGCAGGTCTCGGTTCCAGCCTGGTCCATGCTGTCGAGTTCAGCAGTGGTGAATGGTCGGGCAGCCTCGACACCACCATCAGCTACGGCGCTTCGTGGCGGGCCACCGACAACAAGGCCGAGGACGTCGGCAAGTCGACCAATAATCCGATCATCTTCAATTTCCCGTACGCCAACCAGGCGGCCCAGGTCGGGCGCTGGTCGAATAACGACGATGATCCGAATATCAACTATCCGGACGCGGGTGATCTGATCACCCACACCTTCAAGGTGACTGCCGAAATGGATATTCGCTGGCGCAATTTCGGCGGTTTTTTCCGCGCTTCGGGTTTTTACGATTTCGAGAACGCGGGCGAAGACTTCCTTTCGGACATTGCCGATGAACGGGTCGGGTCGGATATCCGTCTGCTGGACGCTTACATCTGGGCGGACCATGAGATCGGCAGCCATTTTCTGAATTGGCGCTTGGGCCGGCAGGTTGTCAGCTGGGGCGAGTCCACCTTTATCCAGGGCGGATTGAACGCCATCAACCCGGTGGATGTTTCCAAGCTGCGCCTGGCCGGCTCCGAGCTCAAGGAGGCCTTCGAGGGCATCAATATGCTTTGGGGCTCCGTGAACCTCACCGACTCCGTGTCCGTGGAGGCCATGTACATCTTCGAATGGGCAGAGATCGTCCCGGACCCGGCTGGCACCTACTTCTCATCCAGTGATATCGCAACGCCGGGTGCGAGTTACGCCATGCTGGGCTTTGGTCTGTATCCACAGCCGGTTATTAATCCTGACTTGTACGGTCCGGTTTGCCTGCAAGGCAACCTGGCGGCTTCTGATCAGCAATTGCCCCCCCAGCTCGTCGGCGCCGGTTGCCAGTTGGCGGTGCCGCGCTCAGCTACACGGGAAGCCAGCGACAGCGGCCAGTACGGCGCCGCTTTGCGTTGGTTCGCCGAGAGCCTGAACAGTACCGAGTTTGGTTTCTACTACCTGCGTTACCACAGCCGACTGCCGCTGATCAGCGGCTACGCGTTGCAGGCCGTGCCGCCTCCCTTTACCAGTGCCAGCTACTTTACCGAGTACCCTGAAGACCTGGACCTGTTCGGTGTCAGTTTCAATACCACGGTAGGCACCTGGTCGCTGGGCGGTGAAGTCAGCTACCGGCCGGACGTGCCTTTGCAGATCGATGATGTGGAAGTGCTGTTCGCAGCCCTCACGCCCCTGAACCCGCTGATTCCGGCACCGGTCAACCGGTACAAGAGCCAGTTGGGCCAGTTCGCGCCCGGTGAGTTCATCCAGGGTTACCATCTGCATGATTCCTGGCAGGCGCAGGCCACGCTGACCAAGGCGTTTGGGCCGAGTAACTTTGTCGGGGCCAACGAGTTCATCTTCGTGGCAGAAGCCGGTATTAACCATGTGCCCGATCTGCACGATCCTTCCGTGCTGCGGTATAACGGCTCCGGTACCGACACTGGTGGCGGCGCTGACGTGTTTTCCGGCGACTTCAACAATCCGGTGACCGAGCCCGATGGGTTTGCAGACGACACCAGTTGGGGTTACCGGATGCTGGTTCGTGCGGACTACAACAATGCCATTGGCGCCTGGACGGTCAGCCCGAGAATCGCCTGGGCGCATGATGTCGATGGAACCACGCCAGGGCCGGGCGGCTCGTTTATAGACGGCCGGAAAACGGTCACGGTGGGGGTTGGTTTCAACCTGCTCAACGAGTGGATCATCGACCTGGCTTACACCGACTACATGGGTGGCGGGAGATACAACCTGCTGCGTAATCGCGATTTCTTCGCGGCCAGTGTTCGTTACTCATTCTGATTGCCGGAGGTTTCCATGTTCAAGTTCAATAAATTTGCATTGCCAGCCCCGGTCATCATGGTCTGCGGGCTTGCGCTTGGCATCAGCCAGGCGCTGGCCGGGCCAAAGCCGGATGAAATTCAACGCCTGACTGCGGACCTGACCCCCATGGGGTCGGAACGCGCCGGTAACGCTGAAGGAACCATTCCCGAGTGGACCGGGGGTATCACCGCGCCGCCCACTGGATACTCGCCGGGCGATCACCACCCCGATCCATTTGCCGGGGACCAGCCCTTGTTCCGGATTGACTCCAGCAACTACCAGCAGTACTCGGATTCGTTGAGCGTTGGCCAGAAGGCCATGTTCGAACGCTATCCGGAAACCTACTTCATGGAGGTTTACCCCACGAGGCGGTCCGTGTCATTCCCGCAGCGTTCCTATGACATGAGTATTGAAAATGCCAAGACCGCCAGCCTGGTGGCCGATGGCGAGGGTGTCATTAACGCTGCTGAAGGGTTTCCGTTTCCGTTCCCGGAGAATGCCTACGAGTTGATGTGGAACCACAAGCTGAAACCGAAAGGCACGGGCGGTGTGCGCTACAACAACCAGGTGGCGCCGACCGTGGATGGCTCGTACAGCATGGTCAAGTTGCGTGAAGAATTGCTGGGCCTTTACTACAAGGAAGGCGTCAAGATCGAGGACATCGGCAATATCCTGCTGTATTTCTTCCAGGAAGTGGAATCACCCGCTCGCCTGGCCGGCAACATCCTGCTGGTGCACGAGACGCTCAACCAGATTGAAACCCAGCGCCAGGCCTGGATTTACAACCCGGGACAGCGACGTGTGCGGCGGGCGCCCAACGTGGCTTACGACAACCCCGGAACTGCCTCTGACGGCCTGCGAACCAATGACATGACCG
>JAHEFS010000185.1 GCA_024640045.1 Chromatiales bacterium
ATGACTGCCATAGCTGATGACCAGGTCGTTGACCTCGAGCATATTCCGCACAGCATGCTCCACCGTTGGCTTCCGCTGTTCACCCACTACCATTTCTTCTTGCCCCGCAGGTACATGCGCAGCGCAATAGACAGGCTGTTCATGATGAGGACGATGGAAATCAGCACCAGGGCGACGCCGTAAGGCAACTCTTCCGGCATATTCGGAACCTGCGTGGAAACCACGAACAGATGAAGCGAAAGCGCCATGGTCTGGTCGAGCACGCCTTGCGGCAGCAGGGGCAGGAAAAACGCGGCACCGGTAAACATGATGGGCGCTGTTTCGCCCGAAGTACGGGACACCTCGAGGATCACACCCGTCAAAATACCGGTAATCGCGTTGGGCAAGACTACCCGCCGAATCGTCTGCCAGCGGGTCGCACCCATATTCCAGCACGCTTCCCGGAATGCCTGCGGTACGGCCTGCAGGGATTCACGCGTGGCCACGATCACCACCGGCAAGGTCATGATGGCCAGGGTGAGACTCGCGGCCAGTATGCTGGTGCCAAACTTGAAGAAAATCACGAATGCGCCCACACCAAAAAGAGCGTGCACGATGGAAGGCACACCTGCCAGGTTGATAATCGCCAGGTTGATCGCCCGGGTAAACCAGTTGTCCGGGGCATATTCACTGAGGTAAATCGCCGCAGCCACACCGAGTGGTACCGAGGCAATCAGCGCCACCACGACCAGCAGGATCGTACCCAGCAGGGCCGGGAAAATACCACCCGCCGTCATCCCGCTCTTGGGGCTGGTAAACAGGAACTCAAAGGAAATAACCGGACCGCCCTTGTAAACCAGCGTGGTCATGATGAGAACGACCGGCAAGATTAACAAGCCGGTCATCAGGCCCAGGGAAGCCTTGACGAGCCGCTCGTTGCGCAGATTTTTACGATTGAGTGAACTGGCTTCGAACATGACTGCTTAACCCTTCCGCACGCCGCGCACGATCAGGTCGGCGGACAGGTTGATGATGAAAGTGATCACGAACAGGAAAATCCCGATGGTGAACAAGGCTTCGTAGTGCGGCGAACCGACTGCGGTCTCACCCAGTTCCGCAGCAATCGTCGCTGTCAGTGCGCGCACCGAGTCGAATACGCTGGTGGGGATATTGATGGAATGGCCCGTTGCCATCAGCACCGCCATGGTTTCACCAAACCCGCGGCCTACACCCAGCAGAACCGCCCCGAGCAGACCATTCTTGGCTGCAGGCAGCACCACCTTGTAAATCACCTGCCAACGGGTGGCACCCATGGCCTCGGCCGCCTCCCGATAGCGATCCGGGACCGCCTTTAGCGCATCCTCGGCAATCGACGTCATGATCGGAGCTGCCATCAATCCAAGGATGACGCCGGCGTTGAGCACATTGAGCCCAACCGGCACATTGAAGGTCTTGATAATAATTGGGTTCATGATGGCCAGGCCAATGAAGCCCCAGACCACCGATGGAATGGCCGCCAATAGCTCGACTGTGATCTTCAGAAATTCCCGCTTTTTGCCATCGGCGAACTCAGCAATGTAAATGGCCGTTCCAAGCGAAAAAGGAATTGCCACCAGCATGGCCAGGCCGGTAACGCTCGCAGTTCCCGCGACCAGCGCCAGAATGCCGTAGGTCGGTCTGGCCTCAGAGGTGGGCCGCCAGTTCGGCGATCCAAAAAACTCGCTGAAACTGAAATCTTCGAACAGAAAGCCGAAGCCTTCCCGACTGATAAAGATAAAAATTCCAATGATGAACACGATGGCCGAAATGCCACCGAGAAACACGAGCACCTGGACGGCCTTGTCGATGAACCAATCGCGATTCAGTCGATCCCAATCCGCCGAAATGACCGGCTCTTTATTGCTCATGTCACCCAAGTCTCATTTTTTCTGCAGGTGTTCGCCCGCGACCCGTTGCATCAGCGCATCGACCTGCTCACTGAGGCTGCGGTACTGGACCTTGCGATCGGTGTTCGGCGCCAGACCGTCAACCTGCCAGTTCAGCGCAGAGGTATGAAAAGGCACCCGCTCGAGATAATCGTGATAGCGGCCATTCACGCTGACCACGAGGTTAAAGTCGGCGACGTCATGCACCAGTGCCTCCAGTGGTTCGGTAGCCAGGTCCTGGTCCGACAACCCATGCTCCTGGAGAAAGGCTCTCAGCTCCCCGGATACGAGATCTGAGCGCCCCGGTGTCGCACAGGCAAATACGGCCACGTCTGAATACTCCTTGCGTCCCAGCGCTACGGCCAACTGCCCCGCTCCGGAATCAGGCTGGTCGAGAAACAGCACCTTGTGAATCTTGGGTACCTTGGCCACACCGCGCACGGCGTAGACCGTCTGGTCGCAAATGTTCTTGGCTTGATCAGCCACGCGCTTGAACAGGCTGAAGACGACGAAAATAACCAGCATGGTATGGCCATCCAGTTCATCGTCAGCTGCCGCCAGCTCGTCATAGATACGATCCATCTTGCCCTGAACCTGGCGTGACATTTTCATCATCGCTATCGCCAGGTCCGCGTTGCCCTCGCGAAAAGCTTGCCGTGACTGATTCAGAATATGCAGGGACTCATCTGCCACGGCATCCATATCGGCAGCGAACTGCTCTGGTAAGGGCCCGCTTAATTGCAGGCCTTCACGGGCGATGGTCACCGCGTAGTCACCGATGCGCTCCAGGGCCACGTTGACCCGTATGGTTGAAGCCATTTCCCGCAAGTGTCCCGCCCCGGGCAAGTGGCGGGCGATGAAACGGTGGCACATGCGATCACACTCGCGCGAATCGCGATTGATGGCGTGATCACCCAGCACCGTGGCATAAGCCAGGTCTTCATCGCGCAGGACTAATATCTTTTTGGCATCTCCGACTGCCGACTCAACCGCTTCGCCCAGTGCCCAGACCCAGTTGCGAATCGCTTTCAGATCAGCTTCAAGGCGTTGTTCGAAGTGACTCATGGTGACTCCGTTTTTCAGGTTCGGATCAAGATTGTTACTTTACTTGAAAATGGGCCGTTCCGCGCGGAACCGGCCCATCTCAAATCACCCAATCCGGCGAACCGAACGGTCGCCGGGACAGACACTAGCCGCAATCGACCTTGTCGGCCGGGGCGTAACCCTTATGCTTGATGATGCACTGGCCAGCGTCACTTTTAATCCAGTTCAGGTAGGCTGCCACATGCGGGGCCGGACTGGCCTCGGTATACATGAGAAGAGGCCGAGCGATCGGGTAGGTGCCGTCGCTGGCAGTGGGCACGGAGGGGATGATGCACTCACCGCCGCTGCCAGTATCGATGCAGGCCAGCTTGACGTGATCGGTGGCGTAAGCCAGCCCGCTGTAGCCAATGGCGCAGGGTGTGTTCTCGACCAGGTCGACCACGTCCTTGGAACCGTGCATGTCACGGGTGCCCAGGCGGAAGTCACCGGTCTTACCCAGTACCGTCTCGCGGAAGTAGGCATAGGTTCCCGAGTTGTTCTGGCGGCTGACGACCACGATCTCCTGGTCCTGGCATCCCGGAACTTCCAGGCCGATGTCGGTCCAGTGGGTGACATCGCCGCCGTCGCCATAAATTCGGGCCAACTGCTCGATGCTCAGATGAGTCGCTGGATTATCAGCGTGCAGATAGACTGCCAGGGCGTCGTAACCCACCACGTGTTCCACTGGGTCGTGATTGGCGGCACGTGCCTGCTCAATCTCCTTGTCTTTCATGGCCCGGCTGGCATTGGCGATGTCCACGGTACCGTTGATCAGGGCAGCGATACCGGTTCCTGAGCCACCGCCACTGACAGCCACCACCACACTGGGTTCGACCGTCTGATACTCTTCTGCCCAGGCCTGGGCGACGTTAACCAGGGTGTCGGAACCCTTGTTCTGGATGACCTGGCGCTGTTCGCCACCACCGCAGGCACCGAGGGCCAGACTCAAACCAGCAACCGGGACGAGATACAGTGTCT
>JAHEFS010000186.1 GCA_024640045.1 Chromatiales bacterium
TGGATTATTCCGAAAAGCTGCTGGCGAAGTTTCCGGAATCGATGAACGCCGCCATGTTTGCCTGCACTGGCACCGAAGCCAACGAACTGGCCATTCGCATTGCCCGCACGGTCACTGGCGCCACCGGCCTGATCGCGGTGGAACACGCTTACCACGGCAACTCGCATGTCACTTCACAGCTTTCAGACATGGCCTGCGTGGATCCAGGCGCTGATGACATCATCGTGGTGCCCTGCCCGGACACCTACGGCGGGCCTTATCGTGGCGAGGATGCCGGTGAACGCTACGCGCAGCACGTGGCTGGGGCCGTTGCTACCCTGCAGGCGCGCGGACATAAGCCGGCTGCCTTCATCATCGACACCCTCCTGGCCAGCAACGGTGTGCCGAGCGTCCCGCCAGACTGGCTGCCGCGGGTGCTGGAGATTGTGCGCTCTGCTGGCGGCCTGTTCATCGCCGACGAGGTCCAGCCCGGCTTTGGCCGCACCGGCTCGCATTTCTGGGGCTTCGAACTGCTCGGCGTGCTGCCCGATATCGTCACAATGGGCAAGCCGATGGGCAACGGTCACCCGGTCTCAGCCGTGGTTACTTCCAACGAGTTGACCCGTCGCTTCCGTGAGCACACGCACTATTTCAATACCTTTGGCGGCAATCCCGTTTCCTGCGCGGCCGCCAGCGCAGTGCTGGAAGTGATCGAAGAGGAACAGCTGCAGGAAAACGCTTTGAGCACCGGCAGATACCTGCGCCGTTGCCTGGGTGAACTGGCCGGACGCCATGAACTGATCGGTGACGTGCGGGGCCATGGGCTGTTTAATAGCGTGGAGCTGGTCACCGACCGCGCGACGCGGACGCCGGCATCGGACGCGGCCCGGCAAGTGGTCAATAGCATGCGCGAACGTGGTGTGTTGATTGGCTCAGCGGGCCCGAATGAACATATCCTGAAACTGCGCCCACCGCTGGTGTTCAAACGCGAACACGCCGATTTTCTTATTGAGCGCCTGGATGCCACGCTTGCAGGATTGTCACAAACCGCCGGCTGACACCAACACCAACCGGGTCAGGTTTTGAAAGTGGCAATCCGCTCCAGCGATTCTTTGGTGATGACTGGAACGGTTGCATCCTCCGCCGGAAATCCGGTCACGATCAGCATGTAGGCGCGCTCCGTGGCAGGCCGCTCCAGCACCTCGCCCAGAAATTTCATCGGGCTCGGCGTATGGGTCAGGGTTGCCAGCCCCGCCTGGTGCAGCGCCGCCAGCAGGAAACCGCAGGCGATGCCGACCGACTCGGCCGTGTAGTAGTTCTTGTGGCGCTTGCCGGCCTCATCGAAGGTGAATTTCTTCAGAAACACCGCGATCAGCCAGGGCGCGTCTTCCAGGAAAGGCTTGCTGGCATCCGTGCCCAGTGGCTTGAGCGCCTCCAGCCACTCATCCGAGGCACGGTGCTCGTAGAACGCCTTTTCTTCCTGTTCCGCCGCCTCGCGAATACGCTTTTTGAGCTCAGGGTTCGAAACGGCCACGAAGTGCCAGGGCTGCATATTGGCGCCGCTGGGCGCAGCACCGGCGGTACGGAGGGCGTTTTCGATCACCTCCCGGGGCACGGGTTTGCTCGAGTATTCCCGCACGGTGCGCCGGGTCACCATTTGCTCGAAAAACGCCAACGACCTGCGCCGCAACTCCTCTTCAGTCAGGTGTTCGAACTTCAACGGGGTGAACGGTGCGTCGGCCATTGACTATTCCAGCCCCAGGATGATGTCCCACTGCTCTGCCGTGACGGGAAAGATCGACAGGCGGTTGCCGCGCTTGTTCAGCTGGAACTCTTCCAGGCCGGGGTGGGTCTTCAATTCTTTCAGGGTGACAGGCCGATTTAACTTGCGTATGAACGCGACGTCGCGCAACAGCCAGCGCGGATTTTCCGGATCGCTCTTGCCATCGAAGTAATGCGAATTGGCATCGAATTGTGTCGGGTCAGGATAAGCCTCACTGGCGATGCGCATGATGCCCACCGCCGCCGGCACTTTGCAGCTCGAATGGTAGAAAATGGCTTCATCGCCCACTTTCATATCGTCGCGGATCATGTTGCGGGCCTGGTAATTGCGAATCCCGTCCCAGGGCTCGGTGCCGTCGCGCTTCAGATCGTCGATGCTGTAGGCATCGGGCTCCGACTTCATCAGCCAGTAGGCCATTTTTTCTCCTCGATTTCCATTCATCATGTGCCGCATGATAACAGGCCAAAAGAGCCGGATTACACCACCCCCGTTTACCTGGCCACGCCGGTGTTCCTAACATTCCCGCGTTTTTTGCAGGGACAGATGCTGCAGGGGTAAGGCCTTCACAGCCCCGGTAAAATCGGGTTTTCGCCAACCGGTTCTCTCGCCGAAGGTCCGGTCGGCTCGCTCGTATGCTATAAAGCGCCATGACCAAATTCTCTGTTCTGCTACTTTGTACTCTTCTGCTCGCCACGCCCGCGTGGGCTCTGGATCAGGAGGCCGAGCTGTTCGTCAAGCTGGCGCTGGAATTGGGCCAATACGACGCCGATTATGTCGATGCCTACCTGGGCCCAGAGGAATGGGCTGAGGCTGCTCGCGACAACCCCAGGTCGCTGGAAGAACTGGCTTCCGACAGCGCCGAACTGCTGGCGCAAGTGAAATCTTGGCAATTGACGGACCCGAAGCTGAACAGGCGCCAGGATGCCTTGGCCAAGAATCTGCGAGCAATGAACACCCGGATCCAGATGGCGATGGGTGAAACCTTCACTTTCGCCGAAGAAGCCTTGTTGATCTACGATGCCGTCCTGCCCGAATATTCTTTTGCTGCTTTTGATCAGGCCCTGGCAGAAATCGCTGCACTGCTTCCCGGGGAGGGTGACCTCGCAGAGCGTGTCGATGCATTTCGAGAGTCGCTGGCGATACCCGAAGATAAGGTCGACCGGGTGTCCAGGGAAGCCATTAAGGAGTGCCGTAAGCGCACCACTGCCTACATCGAGCTGCCCGAAGCCGAAAACTTCACACTGGAATTTGTTAACGACAAAAGCTGGGGCGGTTATAACTGGTACCAGGGCGACAACCACAGCCTGTTGCAGATCAACCTGGACTCATCCGTCAAGATCAACGGGGTCCTGGGGCTTGGGTGCCATGAGGGCTACCCCGGACATCATGTCTGGAATGTGCTGGTCGAAAATCGCTTGCTGAAAGAAAGTGGCTGGCAGGAGCACACGGTTTTTCCCTTGTTTAGCCCGTCAGCCTTGATTGCAGAGGGCAGCGCCAACTACGGTGTCGAGCTGGCTTTTCCGGGAGATGAAAAAATCCGCTACGAACGCGAGGTGCTGTTTCCGATGGCCGGCCTGAATCCGGCACTGGCGGTGCAGGTGGACAAACTGGACCAGTTGACCCAGGGATTGCAAGGCGCCACCGTCGCAACAGCGCAACTGTACCTCGATGGGAAGATTTCCCGTGAAGAAGCCATTGAGCAGCGTCGCAAGTATGGCCTCAGTTCCAGGGAACGTGCAGAACGAAGCGTGCGTTTCATCGAACAGTATCGGTCTTACGTTTTGAACTACAGCCTTGGCGAAGAGCTGGTCGCGGCCTATGTCGAACGCCATGCGGATGAGCCCGGGGCACGCTGGGCCCTCTTCGAGCATTTGCTGACCACCATGCCTTCTGCGTCACAATTGGTTGATTGAGTCGTGAATGCCTTCGAGGCAGCATTGTGCAGGAGAGTGACCCTGCTGCTGGATGGGGGTCTGGCCACTGAACTGGAAGCACAGGGCCACGACATCAGCAGTAAGCTGTGGTCAGCAGCCCTGCTACACACAAACCCTCAAGCCATTGTCGATGCACACCTGGCCTACCTGGAAGCAGGCGCGCAGTGCATCATCAGCGCCAGTTACCAGGCGAGCCGCAGCGGCCTGATGCCGCTGGGCCTGTCGCCCGAACAAGCCGATGACCTGAT
>JAHEFS010000008.1 GCA_024640045.1 Chromatiales bacterium
CGAGTTCCAGCATCATTTCCATGTCATAGCGGGTGCGCTGCTCGAGCCTCTGGGCTTCCACCAGCTGCTGATGCTCACGCAGGTAGGCCAGCCGTTCCTTGAGTTCCAGTCCGATGGCATCCACCGCGTCCAGCACGATCTGCCTGGGTGTAACGTAGTGCGACTTGGGGTAAATGGTGACCCGCGGTAGCTTGCGCAGCATTTCGCCGGTCAGGGGGTCGAACTCCGAAATGGACTCAACCTCTTCGTCGAAAAGCTCAATGCGAACCGCATTGGTTTCCTCGTCTCCCGGAAAGATGTCGATGATTTCACCACGGACGCGATAGGTGCCGCGCCGTAATTCCATGTCATTGCGGCTGTACTGCATTTCGGCCAGCCGCCGAAGAATGCTGCGCTGGTCGATCACATCCCCCCTGGAGACATGCAGCACCATGCTGAGATACAAAGTCGGATCACCCAGGCCATAAATGGCCGACACGGTTGCAACGATCACCGTGTCCCGGCGCTCCAGCAAGGCCTTGGTTGCCGACAGACGCATTTGCTCGATATGCTCATTAATCGAGGCGTCTTTCTCGATATAGGTATCTGATGAAGGAACGTAGGCTTCCGGTTGGTAATAGTCGTAGTAGGAAACGAAGTACTCCACGGCGTTCTCCGGAAAGAACGCCCTGAATTCGCCGTAGAGCTGGGCGGCCAATGTCTTGTTGGGCGCCATCACGAGCGTTGGGCGCTGCAGACGTTCGATCACGTTGGCCATGGTGAAGGTCTTGCCGGAGCCTGTAACACCCAGCAGCGTCAGGTGCGATAGTCCTGCCTGCAGGCCATCGATTAATTGCTCGATCGCGGCCGGCTGGTCACCCGCTGGGCTGAACTCGCTACGCAAGCTGATCTTTTTTTCTGCTTCGGACATTGTGCTACCGGGGACCCAAACCCTTCATTATACCGGCCGTACACTGTTCGAATGCGCTCCGATTCCGGCCACCCGTCCGGGCTATGGCAAGACCCCGTTACAGGCACACAAGTCGTGCAATCTTGTTATCATGCAAGGGCAAGTGGCTCGTGGCGCCAGTGTTTGCTGGAGTTGAGACCGGGGGAACCATGACTATCAAAATCGCGAGCCGCATGGCCCAGATCCGGCCAGCGGCCACCATTGCCGTTAATCAAAAAGCTGCTGCCCTACGCGCCCAGGGCCGGGAAATTATTTCACTGGCCTTCGGCGAGCCGGATTTTGATACACCAGAGCACATCCGCGATGCTGCCAAACGCGCCATCGACGCGGGTGAAACCCGCTACCCTCCGATCGCGGGGACGCCAGCACTCAACCTGGCCATCCGCAACAAGCTGGAACGTGAAAACCGGCTGCAGTTCAAGGAAGACCAGATCGTCGTTACCTGCGGCGCCAAGCAGGCCATTTTCAACCTGCTGCTGGCGGTCCTCAACGAAAACGACGAGGTGATCATCCCGGCGCCCTACTGGGTCTCTTATCCTGACATGGTAAAACTGGCGGGCGGGCAACCGGTAATCCTCAATGCCGGCGAAGATTCCGACTTCAAGATCACCCCCCGGCAACTGGAAAGCGCGGTCAACGAGGATACCCGGCTGCTGATTCTCAATTCTCCGTCCAACCCGACGGGTAAGGTTTACAGTGCTGCCGAGTACCGGGCTTTGGGTAAGGTGCTGGCCGAGCATCCGCGACTGATCATCGTGTGCGACGATATCTATGAACACATTTACTGGGGTAGCGCGAACTTCTCCACGTTGCTGAACCAATGCCCCGAACTGACGGCCCGAACCGTCGTTATCAACGGAGTTTCCAAGGCTTACGCCATGACCGGGTGGCGAATTGGCTACGCGGCTGGCCCCGTTGAAGTCATCGAGACCATGCGTAAAATCCAGGGGCAAAGCACGTCCGGCGCCTGCTCGATTTCCCAGGCTGCGGCCGCGGCTGCACTGGATGGCCCCCAGGATTGTTTAGTCCCCATGCGCGAAGCTTTCCGCCAGCGTCACGATTTTGTGGTCTCCGCGCTCAATGCGATCGACGGTGTAGAGTGCCCCTCTGCCGATGGCGCTTTTTACGCATTCCCCAGTTTCGAGCAGGTCATCGAGCGCATGGAACACATGCGCGATGACGTCGACCTGGCCGAGTGGTTGCTCGAAAACGCTGGAGTCGGCCTCGTACCCGGCACGGCTTTCGGCGCTCCGGGTCGCCTGCGGTTGTCTTTTGCTGCCAGCATGGATGTCCTGGCCGATTGCATCGGCAGAATAGATCGAGCGCTGTCCAGCGCTGGTTGAGACTGCAACAAGCTCGAGTCTCCTACCCTGTATCGCTAAGTTTTGCCGTAGCTCGTCAACAGGGCTGGCGTCACACTGTCGCCATGACACTTGCACGCCACATTCCGCCACTTTCGAAAACCCGCGGCTTGACCGCCCTCGACCTGGCGGTGAGCCTGGCGATCATTGCCGTCCTGGTGGCCGCAGCCGTACCGGCTATTCGTC
Organism: Chromatiales bacterium; assembly: GCA_024640045.1. Lineage (GTDB taxonomy): Bacteria > Pseudomonadota > Gammaproteobacteria > Xanthomonadales > SZUA-36 > WTJD01. The sequence continues at coordinate 2,497 of JAHEFS010000008.1, forward strand.
AGATCGGAATGCATCAGCGCATGAAGGCTGCTATCGGTCAATTCCACTCCGACCTCAATTTGGCGCGCAGCCAGTCTATCAATCAGGCTTTCCACGCGGTCATGTGCCCGCGGGATGCAACAGGCGCCTGTGCTGACACAGGGACGTGGCAGCATGGCTGGCTGGTCTTCTTCGATGGCAACGACGACCGGGAATGGCAACAGCATGAAACCCTGTTGCGTGACGCTCCAGCCGTCGATGGCCCCCGCATTCTGAGTTCCGGGCACCGGACCCGCTTGCGCTTCTTTCCCAACGGCACCGCGCCAGGCAGTAATGCGACGATTACCTTCTGTGATGACCGCGGCAATGAGGCCGCTCGCCAACTGACGCTTTCAGCTTCCGGCAGAACCCGGCTAAAATCGGCCGGCGAGACCGACACGCGTCAATGCGAGGCTTGACTCCCCCCGGCAAAGCATCGAAAATACCGCGCCTTGCCGGACCCCGTGTCCGCAAGATCTCTTCCCCGGTAGCTCAGCTGGTTAGAGCGGGTGACTGTTAATCACTAGGTCGTTGGTTCGAATCCGACCCGGGGAGCCAAATAAATCAAGGGCTTGCAAGCAATTGCAGGCCCTTTTTTTCGGGCCGGAAGACCTGTGAATCATGTCCACGATCAACTCGAGGGGCATGCAATTGACGGGCGTCAGTGAAATATCTCCCGGCTCGGGCTAAAGTGAAGCAATAACGAAGGTGGAAACTGGATTTTCCGCCGCGAATCCATTCAAGCCGGCAGAAGGATTCTTGAACGCTTGTCTTCGTGGGAGGGGCTTCCCATGAACATGAGCCTGAAAGACATCTTCCAGTGGCTACTGTCATTGGATTTTCCGAGTATTTCCAGCATCTGGAACTGGCTGATCACCGTGCCCTGGTGGTTGTCGCTGATCACGCTCTGTTTTTTCTGGCTGATGGCTAAGGCCCTGGTCAACCTGACCTGGAACACTTACGTCTGGCTCAGTAACCATTCCTATGGCCTTGGAGAATGGGTTCGTTACTGGTCTGCACGGGCGCGCAATTCCATGCGCCAGGTAGTATATCGAACCCGGTCCTTTGGCCGGTGGTTGCTGCACCTGTTGGCGATTCGCTGACAGCCCCTCTTCCCTCAGCAACGCCTTCTCTGAGCAGCCCCATTCCACCAGACGCATTGTCACAAGGGCCGGTTGACTCTCGACTGCCGCCTGTTCGGGTGAAACATTTTCAATGCTTTTTTAACGCTATCACGGGGCCCGATGGGGTAGAATCGCACCCGCTTCCCCGGTCGACGTGTCGGGTCGCTCTCCTCCAAAACCTGTTTTGGCAGATTGGCGCGCGGCCGGGGTGGCTCACAATTCAAATGCCTTTGGAGAACACGATGAAAAAATCAATGCTGTACTTACTGCTCGCTGCCCTGCTGAGCTTTGCGATCGATACGATGGCCTGGGAACCGAACTCCAATGACAAGATGGAACTGTCGGTTGCCAAATCAATCCTTGAGGCCAAGCAGAAAGACGAAGCGCTGAAATCTTGGTTCGATACTGCCGCTGGCTATGCCGTGTTCCCGAAGGTCGGAAAAGCTGGAATCGGTGTCGGCGGCGCGCGCGGCAAAGGCCTGCTGATCACCGGCGATAAGGTCGTTGCCGACGTCACGTTGACCCAGTTGACGGTCGGCTTCCAGCTCGGCGGCCAGGTCTACCAGGAGTACGTATTTTTCAAGGATCAGACCGCACTTGACGACTTCTTGCGCGGCAACTTTGAAATGGGTGCGCAGGTATCCGCCGTAGCAATCACGGCAGGCGCTTCAGCAGACGCCGACTACAGCAAGGGTGTCGCCGTTTTCACCATCGCCGAAGGCGGCCTGATGTATGAAGCCACCGTTGGCGGACAAAAATTCAACGTCAAGAAACGCTGATTCCAGGGCGTCACCAAAATCCTTGGGGCCGCGGTTGACTACCGCGGCCGCTCGGCGAACAACTCCAGGTCACGTGCCAGACAGGTAATTTCCACGGGCGTCGTTCCGCGAAACTCCCCATCCACCGCCAACGGCATGCCCGGTGGCCCCGAAATTCTGATTTTCCGGGCTTTCAGGGTTCTGACTTCTTCGAATGCCACGTGCTGGCCAGAATAGATCGTTGGAAACAGGCGCAGCACCCTGGCCCTGCTCAGCTTTCGAAGCATTACGACGTCCAGCAAACCATCGTCCATCCGGGCATCAGGCGCGATCATGAAATGCGTGCCCGTGTAGCGCGTATTGGAAATTTCTACGAAGACGTTTTCCTCCGCCAGAAACTGCCCATCGATTTCGATTTCAAGCGGGTAACTGTGCAGCTTCAGCACCTGCCATAAGGTGGCCAGCGTGTAAGCCCCGTTGCCCAGGAACTTCAGCCTGTGCGCCGTCAACCCGGCGTCGACCGCGAACCCCATGCCGATGATATTGAGGAAATGAAAACTGTCCTCTTCGCAGACCACCTGCCCGACGTCTACGGCCCGTGTGTGGCCCGCGGCCAGCACCTCAACCGCCTTCTTCCATGCCCATGGATCCAGCCCCAGGTCCCGTGCAAAGGCATTGCCCGTGCCGATAGGCAGCACGCCCAGTGGGATTCGATCCCCGGGACTTCGCGCGTATAAACCGTTGACCACTTCGAACAGCGTCCCGTCACCACCAGCAGCCACCAGCCCGTCGACACCCTCCAGGTCGGCTTCTGAAACCAGCCGCGCCGCATCACCAGGACCGCGGGTAAACCGGAAATCCGGCTTCAATCCTGACGCCAGCAGGAACTGCTCGATGTCCGTGCGATATCGCTGGCTGCGGCCCGCGGCTGCGTGACCGTTGAAGATCACCAGCAGCCTCACGGAAAACGCGCCCCGAGCAGAGCGATCCATGACCTGTCGCAATTACACCCACGTGTTCGCTTGATATATTTCGTCGCACCCATAGCGAAAGAGGATGCTGCCATGGTCGATTCTGTGCAAGCACAAATCGCTGACTTCATATCCCTCATCACTACCCGAAACCCCAATGAACCTGAGTTTCATCAAGCGGTCCACGAGGTCGCTTGCAGCGTCATCCCCTTCATGGAGGACAAACCGGAATATCGCGAGGCGCGTATCCTTGAGCGTATCGCCGAACCCGACCGCATCGTTTCATTTCGGGTGAGCTGGGAAGATGACCAGGGGCGTGTACAGATCAATCGCGGCTACCGCGTGCAAAACAACAACGCGATCGGACCCTACAAGGGAGGTTTGCGTTTTACGGGGGACCTGAAGCTTTCCGTGCTCAAGTTTCTGGCTTTCGAACAGACCTTTAAAAACAGCCTGACCGGTTTGCCCATGGGCGGCGGCAAAGGCGGCGCCAATTTTGACCCCAAGGGAAAATCTGACCGGGAAGTCATGCGGTTCTGCCAGTCGTTCATGACCCAATTGTTCCGGTACATCGGGCGGCATACTGACGTTCCGGCCGGGGATATCGGCGTGGGGGCCCGAGAAGTCTCCTTCCTCTTCAGTCAGTACAAACGCCTGACCAACGAATTCGCGGGGGTCCTCACCGGCAAAGGATTATCATTTGGCGGCAGCCAGGTGCGAACTGAAGCGACGGGCTACGGGACCGTGTACTTCATGGAAGATATGCTCCACACCAGGAACCAGGCGCTGGAAGGCAAAATCGCCCTGGTCTCTGGATCCGGTAACGTGGCTCAGTACGCCATCGAAAAACTGCTCCACAAAGGAGCACGGGTAGTGACCGCATCGGATTCCGGCGGCTTCATTCACGACCCGGCCGGTATTACACCGGAGCGCCTCGCATGGATCAAGGAGCTTAAGAACAAACGTCGCGGGCGAATCTCGGAATATGCCGATGAATTCAATGTTCCCTATTTTCCGGGTGAAAGACCGTGGCGGGTGCCTTGCGATGTTGCTCTGCCCTGTGCCACCCAGAATGAAATTCACCGGAAGGATGCCATCGCGCTGTGTGAGAATGGCTGTATGAGCGTCGCTGAGGGCGCCAACATGCCGACGACAAACGACGGTATCGACATTTTCCATGAATCCGGGATGCTCTATGGCCCAGGCAAAGCGGCCAACGCGGGCGGCGTTGCCATATCCGGCCTGGAAATGAGCCAGAATGCCATGCACCTGTCGTGGAGCGCCGAGGAACTTAACGAGCGCCTCCGCAACATCATGACCAACATCCATGAAAAATGCCGGGAATACGGGGAAGAAAGGGATCGCATCGACTACGTCAAAGGCGCCAATATCGGCGGCTTCGTTAAGGTCGCAGATGCCATGCTGGCTTACGGCATCCACTAGCGCGTAGAACGACCCGGATCGGAACCGGGCCGTTCAGAACCGCGGCGTCAGGACTGCGCCGGGCACGTTTGTGCGTTGGCTCGGGACTCAGTCTTTCAGGGCCTTGCGAACCCGCTTGTAGCCGTCTTTTAATTCGTGCCCCAGTTGCCCGAGGGCAGTTCCGAGACCTTCGGCGGTTTGTTCAACATCGGCCCGCGCCTTGAAGTTCTCCCATTTCCCTTCGAGCTCATCCCAATCCTCACGCACCTCCATCGAGGCCAGGTGCACACGCAGTGCCAACTCGTCCCGGGTTTGCTTGAGTTCTGACACCAAATCCTTGATTTCGACCATGATGTCCTCCTGCTAACGTTCATGTGACAGGACCGCGCCTGCCTTCCACCAGTCTACGCTTAGAAACGCGGGTTCGATTGACGCGGGTCAGCCATATTTTCGACACCTGAACAAAGGCCGGGGCCGGAAATTTCTCTCCGGCCCCGGCCTGATGCCCCGGCAATAAAGCCCGCGGCTCGGCACCGGAGGTTTGAGCCTCCAATACTGGCGCCGGGAACCGCGGGATTGCGCGTCGGTTCTTAGCGGAACGATCCTGCTGGCATGCGGCGACTTCACTTTGAAGTCCAGCGTCCCGGGGCTCCGTTCCGCTCCCCGTTGTGCAGTTTCATGTTAACTCCAACACCGGGCGGTGAATTGACTCGCGTCAACTCAACAACCGAATTCTTCCCGAACCCCTACAACTGGTATGCGAAGGACAAGACCAGGCTCAATAACACCCAGATCATCAGGGTCAGTGGCGTACCGACACGCACGAAATCGCCGAATTTGTAGCCGCCTGCGTTCATCACCAGCAGGTTGGTCTTGTAAGCCATCGGCGTAACGAAACTCAGGTTGGCGCCAAACAGCACGGCCAACACGAAAGGCTCCAGGGGCAACCCAAGTTCAGTCGCAATACTGATCGCGATGGGGGTTCCGATCACGGCCGCGGCATTGTTGGAAACAACGTTGGTCAACACCGCCATGAGCAACATCAGCAATGCCAGAACCATGGACGGCGACATCCCCATGGTGGACACCAGGAAAACCTGGGCCAGGTAATCCGCCCCGTGAGTCCTCATCAACGCCGCACCCAGGGCCAACGAAGCTACGATGATCAGAATGACCTGCGCACTCAGCGCCTGCGTGGCATCACGCCAGGACAAGCAACCGGTGATGATCAACACGAAACACCCAAGCAGCGCGCTGATATGAATGGGCAACAGGCCGAAGGCCGCCAGGCACACCACCGAGACCATGGTTACCAACGCCAAAGGCGCCTTGCGGGTGTGGGGCATGTCCGTAGTACTGTCCAGAACCAGCAGTTCACCGCCACGCTTAAGCGCGGAGATATCCTGAGATTTACCCTGCACCAACAACACGTCACTCGCGCGCAACTTTCGTTGGTGCAGGCCCGGGGAGCGAAACCCCATGACGCCACCGGCGTGATGCAGAGCCAGTACCTGCAAGCTGTACTGCTGCTTCAGCCGTGCTTCACCCAACTTGAGACCATGCAGGCGTGAGCCACCAATCACAGCGACTTCCGCCAGCTGCTGGCTGCCCCCGCCAGCCTCCATCTCGGCGCCTTCTGCGATCAACTCGGCATTCAGCAGCGCCTTGAACTCTCGTAGCTTTTCGACCGTGTCAGAGACCAGCAACTTGTCACCAGCTTTGACCGTGACATCGGGCAAAGGTGAGATCACCAGGCTGCTACCACGCAGGATACGTTGAATCTGCATCTGGTTGGCCGTTTTCTTGAATACTTCGGCCAGGCGCTGCCCGACCAGGTCGTTATCTTCTGGTATGGCCAATTGCGCCTCGAAGACCCGGGTACTGGCATCGACCATTGGCGGTTTGCGCTCCGGAATCATGCGCGGGGCCACCAGCCACAGATACAGTATCGCGGCACCGCCAGCGATCAACACCGGTGGCAGAAAGTCGAACATGCCAAACCGCTCCATACCCATGTCGGCCGCCACCGCCACGACCAGCAGGTTGGTCGAAGTACCGATGGTAGTGCTCATGCCCCCCACCAGGGTCGCCAGCCCCATGGGCAGCAGCACACCCGAAGTCGAGGTGTTGTTGCGCAGCGCCGCGCCAATCAGCATGGGCAGCATCAGCACCACGATGGGCGTGTTGTTCATGAACGCGCTGAGGAAAGCGCCCAGCACGAGGGTAGCCAACAAGGCAAACTTGGGGCTTCTTTTCCAGAAGCGAGCCAACCGGCGAGCGACAGGCTCCAGGGCACCGGTTCGCACCAGGGCGTGGCCAGCGATCATCAGGGAACAAACGGCGACCAGCGCTTCGTGCCCAAAACCGTGAAAGAAGTCCACGGGATTGAGCCGTTCGGTGCCAGTGTCATAGGGAAAAAGCTCGAACCCGACCACCAGGGCCACCAGCACAAACAGGCTCGAAGACTCCAGTGGAATCTTTTCCCGCGTGAACAGATAAAGTGCGACGCCAGTCAACACAAGGATCGCAACGGCGTGCTCGTTGGGAAGAGCCGGAAAGTCCATAACTCACTGCTCCTGTTTCCAGCACGATATTAGCCGATTATGGGAAAATAGTTCGGTTTGAGCGGCTGTTCCGGTTTGCCCGGAGGTTTCATTCTGTCAAAATGAAACCATGATTAAACACACGTTCGCAGTATTTTGCGCTGGTCTGCTTTTGACCGCGTGCGCGCCCGAAAAATCATCATCGATTGCCCTGGGCCAAACTGGCGTTGTCGAGAACCCCGCACTTGATGAAATCAGCGGAGTCAGGGCCGGAATTCGCAACCCTGACGCGCTTTTCGTCCACAACGATGACGGGCCGGCCAGAGTATCCGTCATCGACTGGCAAGGCCGCGACCTGGGCTCATTCGTAATTGAAGGTGGCGCCAACCGGGATTGGGAAGATATCGCTGCCGCACCCTCCTCGTCCGGGCCGTTGCTGATCGTGGCCGATATTGGCGACAACTTCGCCCAATGGGACGAGATCATCCTGTACTTCGTGCTGGAGCCCACACCCGGCCCCGACGGCAAATACGGGGGAACTGTCGAGCTGTTTCACTCCGTTTCGCTGCGCTACCCGGAAGGCGCGAGGGACTGTGAATCACTGGCCTATGATCCGGCCAGCGGCAAGTTGCTGTTCATGACCAAGCGCGACCGGCCACCGCGCTTGTATGGCATCGGCCTCGAGCAAGCGCTCACCACCCAACAGTCCGAATTGGAGTTCATCGGGGAGGCCCACCTGTTCCGCCAACCCACCACGGAGGATATGGCGGTCTTTGGTGCCCGTGATGGTCCTTGGGTATCACAGCCAACTGGCATGGATATCAGCCCGGATGGCACGCGGGCAGCGATTATTTCCTATCGCTCTCTGTACGTGTTTAGCCGGGCCCCGGATGAGGACTGGGCCGAGGCATTCGGACGCAAACCGATTGAATTTGAGGGACCGCCCAGCATGAAGGAAGAAGCGGTCAGCTTCACGGATGAAGGGCAACATATCGTGGTGACTACCGAGGGCATACCTGCACCGGTCTATCGCTTCGATACCCCGGTTCCTATCCCCTAGTCCAGACTCAGTCCATGGCGGGCGAGCAAGCCCAGGAAAGCCTCCTCGTCGATTACTTCCACACCGAGTTTTTCTGCTTTTTTCAACTTGGATCCGGCATCGGCTCCCGCCAGCACCACCGTTGTCTTCCCGGACACACTGCCTGAAACTTTCGCGCCCAATGACTCCAACAGGGTCTTGGCTCGATTGCGCGGCACCGTCAGAGCGCCAGTCAGTACCCAGGTCTGGCCCGCCAAAGGCTGTGGGCCCGAGTTTTCTTCGGGTGCATGCCAGCGAACACCGCAATCGGCCAACGCGTCAACGATATCGCGATTGTGCGTTTCCCTGAAAAAGGCATAGACATGGCCAGCCACGATCGGACCGACATCAGGTACTTCCTCCAGCGCCTGCTCGCTCGCCGCCATCAAGCCCCGCATAGAGCCAAAGTGCCGAGCCAGTGATTGGGCAGTAACTTCGCCAACCTCGCGGATGCCAAGCGCATACAACAGGCGACCCAGTTCAACCTCTTTGCTTTTATCCAGTTCCTCAAGCAGGTTTTGTGCGGATTTCTGCGCCATCCGCTCCAGTCCGCATAATTGTTCAAGAGTCAGCCGATACAGGTCGGCGACTGATTCCACCAGGCTCGCATCCACCAACTGATCGACCAACTTCTGACCCAGGCCCTCGATGTCCATTGCATGGCGCGAGGCGAAGTGCAGAATGCTGCGTTTCCGCTGAGCCGGGCAAAACAGCCCGCCCGAACACCGTGCAACGGCTTCACCTTCTACCCGCTCAATCGCCGAACCACACACCGGGCATGACTCGGGCATGATGAACTCAGGCAGATCGCTCTGGCGCCGATCGACCAGTACACTGGCGATTTCGGGGATGACATCCCCGGCCCTGCGCACCACGACCCAATCACCCGCCCGGGCGTCCTTGCGCCTGACCTCGTCCTCATTGTGCAGCGTCGCGTTGGTTACGGTCACTCCCCCGACGAAGACGGGTTCAAGACGTGCAACCGGAGTGATCGCGCCGGTCCTTCCGACCTGGACCTCGATGGCCAACAGGCGCGTGATTTCCTCCTGGGCAGGAAATTTGTGCGCCAGGGCCCAACGCGGCGCCCGACTGACAAAACCCAGGTCTTCCTGCTGGCGACGGTCATCGACCTTGTACACGACGCCGTCGATGTCGTACGGCAGACTGGCGCGCTTTTGCAACATGGCCCGGTGGTACTCCAGACAACCATCAGCCCCAACCACCTGGCGCGATTCCGGGTTCACCGGCACACCCCATTCACGCAGCAGTCCCAGGGCCTCGGAGTGGCTGGCTTCCTGCGTCCCTACCACGCTATAGGCAAAGAACGCCAATGGCCGGCAGGCGGTCATTTTTGGATCCAGCTGACGCAGGCTGCCTGCCGCGGCATTCCGGGGGTTGACCAGGGTCTTGTCACCCGCCTGCCGAGCCACCTCGTTATAAGCATTGAACCCCGCCAGCGGCATGTAAATTTCGCCGCGAATTTCCAGCTCATCCGGCCAGCCGCGGCCGCGCAAGCGCAGGGGAATTGCCGTGATGGTCCGCACGTTTGCTGTCACATCTTCCCCGCGCGTGCCATCACCGCGGGTCGCCGCCCGCACCAGCAAACCATTCTGGTAGGTCAGCGAAATCGCCACGCCATCGAGCTTCGGCTCAGCTGCGTAGTTGACCGGGGACACCTCCAGTAATTTGCAAACGCGCTGGTCAAAATCATGGACCTCCGCCTCGGAGAAGGCATTCGCGAGTGACAACATGGGAACGGCATGACGCACTTCTTCGAAGCCCCCGGCAGGGGCTCCGCCGACGCGTTGGGTCGGTGAATCTGTTGTAACGAGTTCGGGGTTGTGGGCCTCCAGCGCTTGTAATTCACGCATCAGGCGATCGTACTCGGCATCCGGCACCGCCGGCTCATCGAGCACGTAGTAAAGGTAGTCGTGATGGGTGATCTGGCGGCGCAGTTCCCTTATTTGGCTCTGCGCGTCCAACTGGCGCGTGTCCCCGGCACTCATGCTTCCGCTTGCTGACTCCGCAGGTATTCGCGCAACTCCTCCCGGATCTGACCTTCGCGCTGACGCGTGAACGTGGAGTGAGTCTCATCCAACAGGTCCGCATGCAGGAGTTCCGCCACCCGGCGACTGGTCGCCAACATGGCATTCCAGGCATCCAGGGCAGCCATTGGGCCGGGCAAGGTCATGAATATCGTCACACCAATGGTCTCAAACGTGTTCCAGGCCGTCTTGTCGAAATAACCAGGCTTGGTCAAATTGGCCATGCTGAAAATGATGTCTTCGCTGTCGTCCATGACGCGATGAAAAATATCTCTGTCGCCAAAGACCATGCCGGATTTGAGTGCGGCTTCCAACAGATCGACACCGGTAATGCGGTGGTTGTCGCGGGCACGCAGAAACAGGGTAATGATTTTATCCGGCGGCGGCCCGGGCGGCGGCAAATCGCTTTCCCGCGGTTCGTCCGTGGTCGGTGCGATGCCCAGTTCCGTCTGGGTGCCGGAAGTCTGCTCGCTGTCGCTTTCCGATTCGTCTGCGGCGTCGGCATCGAGCACAGGCTCCTTCCGCGGCAAGTCACGGGTCCGGCGATTGGATTTGCGGGAAGCGCGCTGTTTGCGCCGTTTCTCCGGACTTCCAAACAGGAAAATCGACCCCAGAACCAAGACGCCGACAATGATCAGTATCCAGCGGAATGTCGAAATATCCATACCCTAACCCCAAGCGCTTTTCGGCGCGCTAACTGGCAGCCAGGCTGGCTGCCTCTTCGATGTCCACCTGCACCAGGCGTGATACTCCCGGCTCGCGCATGGTCACGCCGCTGAGCTGGTTCATCGTTTCCATCGTGATCTTGTTGTGCGTCACGACAATGAACTGAACCGCCTCCGACATTTCCTTCACCAGCGTGGAGAACCGGCCCACGTTGGCATCATCCAATGGCGCATCCACTTCGTCAAGCAGGCAGAACGGAGCCGGGTTGAGTCGGAAAATAGCGAAGACGAAGGAGACTGCAGTCAGTGCCTTCTCGCCACCCGACAACAGGTGGATGCTGGAAACGCGCTTTCCGGGTGGACGTGCCATGATGCTGACGCCGGTCGTCAGCAGATCTTCGCCGGTCAACTCCAGGTAGGCATGACCGCCACCAAACAGGCGGGGAAAGAGTTCCTGGATACCCTTGTTCACCATCTCGAAGGTGTCCTTGAACCGCGTGCGGGTCTTACGGTCGATCTTGGCAATGGCATTTTCCAGGGTGGTCAGCGCCTGTACCAGGTCGTCGTTCTGGGAATCAAGGTATTCCTTGCGCTTGAGCTCTTCTTCGTACTCCTGGATCGCCGCGAGATTGACCGGCTCGAGGCGGGTAATCCGCATACCGAGACGCTCGATTTCCTCCTGCCAGGCTTCGCTGGTGGCATCATCCGGAAGCAGTTCAGCCAGTTCCTCGATATTGCCCTCGTTGGCCTCCACCTGGCGCTGCAGGCTGCGGGCATGCAATTCCACTTCCTGCTGTTCCAGCCGTGCGCGTTCCAGGTTTTGCCGCTGTTCGTCCACTTTCAGCACTGATTCCTGCCGCACTGCATCCTGCTGCCGGTAGTGCTCTTCCAATTCCTGGGTTCCCTGGCGCGCTGCGGCCAGGCGTTTTTCCACTTCGATTCTTTGGGCCAGGAGTTGGTCCATTTCCGCCTTGTGCTCGACCTCAGGGTCTGCTTCGGTCGCAATCTGCTCGCTCAAGGCCAGATAGCGCTGCTGCAACTGATTGACCTGTGAATCCATGCGTTCCAGTGACTGACGCAAAGAATCCAGGCTGGCCCGATGCGATCGCGCATCCAGCGCCAGCGTGTGGCTGCTGTCCCTCGCCGTCAGTGCTGCGGCCCGCGCGCTGTCGCGACGCTGCAGCAACTCGGACCGCCGCCGGTCCAGTTCGGTCCGGCGAGCTTCGCTGCCAGCCATCTTCTCCAACGCCGCATCGAGTTCCTTGCGTGCGGACTTGACGCTCCCGGCATCCTGTTGCTGCTGTTGCTCCAGGCGCCCCAATTCTTCGCTGATCTGCTCACTGCGTCGCGTCAGGTAGGAGACTCGATCCCGCTCGCTTCCGAGCTTACCTTCCAGTTCAGAACGCGAACGATGCAAGTCGTTAACCCTCGCCTGCAATTCCTGGATAGTAGATTCCAGGCCCTGGATACCGTCCCTGGCCTTGTCGTTGTCCTTCCGCTGCTTGTGCCACTGCGAGCGAACCGCGCCGACTTCGTCTTTTAACCGGGCGATCTCCTGCTCGCGCTCCAGCTTACCGGCCTTGCCGCCGCCGGATCGCGCCACCCGCACCCAACCCGGTCCAATCCATTCACCAGCGCGGGTAATCGCCGATTCCTCGCCCGCAACGCCATCAAAATATTCGATCGCGGCACCGAGGTCTTCCGCCACCATGACGTGATTGAGCTTGGCCATGACAGTATCGGGGGCCTTGACCTTCTCGGCCAGGGAACCCGAACGCGGCCGAACGTGTCCGCTGGCATCGTTTAAAATTCCAAGCGAGGCCCCCTCCAGATCGCCCAGGCGCTCCGCCGGGCGACGAGGGTTGGCACTGACAACGAAATCCAGCCACTCTCCCAACACCGTCTCGACCGCAGCTTCCCAACCCTTGTCGGTCTGAATGGAAGACAGCAACCGGGGCGCGTCAGCCAAATCCTGACGCTGTAGCCAGGCTTCAGCTCCATTGGATTCCCGGGCCGCCTTCTGCAGGGCCTTGAGCGCCTCCAGCCGTCCTTCCAGCGTGTGCAGCGTACCTTGCAAACCATTCTCATGCTCGGCACCCTGACGCAGGTTGTCTTGTCCCTCGGCCAGTTCCAGCCGCAATTGCTCAAGTTCCCGCTGTTTACGATCCTCATCACCAAGGACGGCCTGGCTCTTTTTGACCAGGTCCTCGATCGTTTCATTCAAGGGCACGATATCCACGCCTTCGGTCTGCTTCTCGAGCTCCGACTTGCGGTCGACTGCCGACACCATGCGCTGATCCAGCACCTCGATTCGCGCCCTCAGTTGATCGGCCGTACGACTCAGATCCTTGCTTTCCTGGTACTGGACTTCCAGCTGGTCCTGCCAACCCTGAACTTCCGCTTCAGCCGCCAGCAGCTCCTGTTCGGCGGCGGACTCGGCTTCCTGGGCCTTGCGCAGCTCGGGATCGGTCCTGGCGAGTTTTTGGGTCAGATCCTCGACCTGGGCCCGGTCCAGCACCATGTGCTGCTCCAGGTCCTTAAGTGAGCCGGAGACCTCCTCGTACTCTTTCTTCTGGCGAGCCTGAATCTCACGGCTGTGCTGAATGGTCTGTTCCAGCCGGGCAATATCGCTACCTACGGAATACAACTCGGCCTGTACCTCGTTGAATTGCTCAGTGGCCTCAGCCTGTTGTTGATGGATTTGCTCCAGCTCGCGTTCGGCTGAACGCTGCGCGGCCAGGTGTTGCTGCAGGGTGGTTTCCTGCTGCTGTAAACCCTCTTTTCCACTGGCGGCCACCACCATCTGGTCTCGCCATTGCAAGGCGAGCAAGCGGGATTCGAGTTCACGCCGCTGCTTTTTCAGCTTGCTGTAGCGCTCGGCGGCACGCGCCTGGCGTTTCAGGCGATCGAGGTGAGCGCCTACTTCGTCGCGCAAATCTGAAAGCCGCTCGAGGTTCTCCCGCGTGTGACGAATCCGGTTCTCCGTTTCCCGGCGTCGTTCCTTGTACTTCGAAATGCCGGCCGCCTCTTCCAGGTGCGAGCGGATGTCTTCCGGCTTCGCCTCGACTACCTGGGAAATCATGCCCTGTTCGATAATCGAGTAGCTCTTCGACCCCAGCCCTGTACCCAGGAACAGGTCACGGATGTCTTTGCGGCGGCACCGGGTTCCATTCAGCGTGTAGTGCGAAATGCCGTCCCGGCCGACGATGCGCTTGACAGAAATTTCGTTGAAACGCGCGAACTCACCGCCGACCTTGCCGTCGGAATTGTCAAAGACCAATTCGACCGTGGCGGTACCGACCGGCTTGCGGGTCGAGGAGCCGGAGAAAATGACGTCTGACATCAACTCGCCGCGGAGCACCCGGGCCGAGCCTTCGCCCATGACCCAGCGCACGGCATCGATGACGTTCGACTTGCCGCACCCGTTGGGGCCGACCACGCCGGTCAGGTTGGTTGGCGCCTGGAAGGTGGTGGCGTCGACAAAGGATTTGAAACCCGCCAGCTTGATTGCAGTTAGTCGCATGGATTGAATCTGTCACCCGGGATGCGTAGAGTGCCCGTCCTGTTTTAGTTTGTTTGGAGTCCGAAGATGGTCACCCAACCGAGCAGGGACCTCGAATTGTTCCCCAACCCCCAGCCGGAGCGCGATTATACCATTCGCATCCGGATGCCGGAGTTCACTTGTTTGTGTCCGAAGACGGGGCAACCCGACTTCGCGACCCTGTTGCTGGAGTATATTCCGAACCGGATGTGTGTCGAGCTCAAATCCCTGAAGTTTTATATCTGGAGCTTTCGGGATCAGGGCGCCTTTCATGAAGCCGTCACCAACCAGATGCTGGATGACCTCGTCACCGCCACGGAGCCACGCTTCATGCGCCTGACCGCCATTTTCAATGTCCGCGGCGGTATCGATACCACGGTGGTAGCCGAACACCGCGAGGACGGTTGGCAGGCGCCTCCGCCGGTCGAGTTGCCCTGAGCCACCGGGCAGCTGCGGATTACAGCTCGTCACTCGCGGTGGCTTCGATAGCGAGGGCGTGGATGTCGGTCACCATCAAGTCGCCCAGCGCCTGATAAATCGCCCGGTGCCGGGCCAGCGGTGACTGGCCATTGAAGATTTCGGCCACGACAAAAACCCGGAAATGCCCACGTCCGTCACGAGCGCCGGCGTGACCCACGTGCAGGTGTCCTTCATCCTCCACCAACAGCGACTCCGGCCGCAACGCACTTTCCAGGCGCTGCCTGATTGCTTCCATCCTTTCAGCGGAGTCCATCAGGGCAATACTCGCTTGAACGGCGAAACTTCCACTGACTCGTAGACACCGGCCATCACATAAGGATCGGCATCGGCCCACGTTCGAGCGGCTTCAAGCGATTCGAACCGGGCGATCACCAGGGAACCTGAGAATCCGGCTGGCCCAGGATCTGCGGCATCGATGGCCGGCCGGGGTCCGGCCACCAATAAACGCCCCACGTTCTGCAATTCAACCAGACGTTCCAGGTGAGCAGGGCGCGCCGACAATCTATCGTCGAGGCTGTTTTCTCGATCCCGCGCATAAATGACGTACCACAGCAAGACGTTCTCCTCACCCACAATCATGCCTGAAGCTTACGTGCAGGCACGCCTTCTCTCAAGCTCTGTTTCCCTGGTCGGCAAAGCGCTGCCCAAATGCCGCCTGTCATCTTGCCGATAACACTGTCGGATGAGCGCACGCGTAGGTAAAATGCCCGGGTTACGCAGGAATCGGGAGTCATGAGCGAGCGAGTCACTATCAGGGTCGAGAGCATCAAGCCAAGGCAGGTGGAGCACATCGTGGGTGTGCTGGTCCGCGGCGGATTAATTGCCTATCCCACCGACTCCGGTTATGCGCTGGGGTGGCGAGCGGATAACCGCAAAGCCCGTGACCGTGTCATCCGCCTGCGCCAGTTGAGCCGGAACCACCCGTTTACTTACTGCTGCCGCAGTCTGTCAGATGTGGGCCATCTGACCAAGGTAGGTAACCAGGGCCACCGCCTGATCCGCCAGCTGACACCCGGGCCTTACACTTTTATCCTGACGGCTACCAGCCGCGTACCCCGCACCGCCAAGACGCAAAAACGCCACACCATCGGCGTGCGCATCCCCGATCATCCCCTGGTGCAGGCACTGCTGGCATCACTGGATGAGCCCTTGCTCAGTTCCTCACTGATCCTGCCGGACCCGAGCGAAGAAATCCTTGACAGCGAGGATCTCTACGACGAAATCCACGGTGAAGTGGATCTGTTCGTCGATGCCGGCTTCTGTCCCCTGGAGCCGACCACTCTGCTCGATCTGACCGGCAGTCACCCCGTGGTGCTGCGACGTGGCACCGGCGTGATAGACTTTCTCTGAGCACGCCGGACGATCAATTTGGAACCTACGACGGAACAGACAAGCACGGGCCCAGCAGTCCAGGAAGAAACAGTACACCAGGGTGAAATGCCCTTCGCTGTCGTCCAGGGGCAACCGTACACCGAGATACCGCACGACCTGTACATCCCGCCGGATGCGCTGGAGGTTATCCTCGAGGCCTTCGAAGGCCCGTTGGATCTGTTGCTCTACCTGATCCGCCGCCAGAATCTCAATATCCTGGATATCCCCATTGCTGAAATCACCCGGCAATACACCAAGTACATCGAATTGCTGCAGGACTTGCAGTTTGAACTCGCGGCGGAATACCTCGTGATGGCCGCGATCCTGGCCGAGATCAAATCACGGATGCTGCTGCCCCGGCCCACTCGCGACGATGATGAGGAGGGCGACCCCCGCGCCGAACTGGTGCGGCGGCTGCAAGAGTACGAACGATTCAAGCAGGCCGGCGAGGACATGGACCTGCTGCCCAGGGAAGGCCGCGATTTCTGGACCGCCGGAGCCCACGTGGACGATCGTAACGTCGTGCGTCTGCCCCCTGAGGTGGACCTGCGGGAAATGCTGACCGCCTTGCGCGATGTGATGAGCCGGGCGGCGTTGTTTACCCGCCACGCAATCCAGTCAGAACCCTTATCTATCAGGGAAAGAATGTCAATGATTATCAATACATTGCGCTCTAATCCTTACATCGAATTCCAGAAGCTTTTCACCCCTGAGGAAGGCCGTCGGGGGGTCGTGGTCAGTTTCCTGGCTTTGATGGAATTGTGCCGGGAACGCCTGGTCGACCTGGTCCAGAACGAACCCCTGGGAAGAATCTACGTCAAAGCACCCGGTGCGGAACAACAAGCGAAAGAACAAGATGACTGAATCCGCTGAATTAAGCGCCGAGCAACTCAAGCATATTATCGAGGCCGCCCTGCTGGCCGCGGGCGAACCACTGAACATGGCCCAGTTGGGCGCATTGTTCAGTGATGACAATCCGCCCGCCAATGCCGAAATCGGCAAAGCGCTGGAAGCCCTGGAAAGCGATTGCCAGGATCGCGGTATCGAATTGCGCAAGGTAGCCAGCGGTTATCGCCTGCAGGTCAAACAGGCCTACCAGGACTGGATCAGCCGGCTCTGGACCGAGCGCCCCAAGCGCTACACGCGGGCCGCGCTCGAAACGTTGGCGCTCGTGGCCTATCGCCAACCGATCACACGGGGTGAGATCGAGGAAGTGCGTGGGGTTTCACTCAGTTCGAATATCATACGAACCTTGCAGGAAAGGGACTGGATACGGGTAGTGGGACATCGGGATGTACCCGGCAAGCCCGCCCTGTTTGGCACCACCCGCACGTTCCTGGACTACTTCAACCTGGAAAGCCTGGACGAACTGCCCACGCTGGCCGAAATCAAGGATATGGAAAGCCTTGAACCCGAACTGGATTTGGAACCTTCCCTCTCCGTCATGAGTGATGAGGAAGATGAAGTGCCAGCGGCCATCGAGGTTGGTGACGGCGGATCCGCCATCGAAGAACCCGGGTCCGAAGGGGACGAACCTGCTGATGAGCCCGTCGGCGCAGACGAACCAGAAGCGGACCAGTTCAGCGACGAGACTGAACAGGACACCCCCCCTGGATGAACCGAAAAACCTCTGGGCCCACTCCGGCACCCTCCGGAGAACGACTGCAAAAATTGCTCGCATCCGCTGGCGCCGGCTCACGCCGCGCGCTGGAACGGCAGATCGCTGCGGGGGACGTAACCCTGAACAACAAGGTGGCCACCGTCGGCCAGTCCGCAGGCCTTGGTGATGTCGTTTGCCTCGGTAAGCAATGCTGGCGCGTGGTCGCTGAAGAAGCCGGTCACCGAAGCCTGGTTTACAACAAGCCGGAGGGTGAAGTCACCACTCGTTCGGACCCCCAGGGCCGCCCCACGGTTTTCGACCGCATGCCCCCGGTCAAGAACGCACGCTGGGTCGCGGTCGGGCGGCTGGACATCAACACCACCGGCCTGTTGCTGTTAACGACCGACGGTGAACTGGCCCACGCCATGATGCACCCTTCCAATCGAGTGGACCGAGAGTATGCCTGCCGCATCCTTGGCACCGTAGAGCCTGCCATGATCGAGCGCCTGAAAAGCGGCGTTGAACTCGAGGATGGACCCGCGCACTTCAGCGACATCGTTGAGTTCGGGGGCAGCGGCGAGAACCGCTGGTACCACGTGACCTTGCTGGAGGGCCGTAACCGCGAAGTGCGCCGCCTATGGGCCTCGCAGGGTGTTCGCGTGAGTCGCCTGAAAAGGGTGCGTTACGGGGCCGTGTTCCTGCCCAAAAGAATGCGCATGGGTGAATTCAAGGAACTTTCCGCCGCTGATCACCGGGTGTTACGCGAAGACGTGGGGCTTCCCAGCCAGCAGGCCGGACTGTTTCTCCAGGCAATGCGCACGCCGGCAAAAACGCCACGGAAGCGGAGAAAGTGAGTCCCGCTGACCTGCAGCAGCACTGCCTGAGCTTTCTGGAACAGCGCATGGCGGCAGATCCCGCACATGACATCTCGCACATAAGAAGAGTTGTCAAGACTACACTCTATCTCACTGATATTGAACAAGCTAATTTGAGCGTGACACTGCCGGCAGCGTGGCTGCACGATTGCGTCAGCGTACCCAAGGATTCGCACCTAAGGGCGCAGGCATCACGCCTGGCGGCGGATGAAGCCATCGAGTTCCTGCAAGGCATCGCCTATCCCGATGAGAACCTGGAGGCTGTCCACCACGCGATCGAGGCACACAGCTTTTCCGCGGGCATCACACCGAGAACGTCAGAAGCCCGTATCGTGCAGGATGCCGATCGGCTGGAAGCACTGGGTGCGATCGGAATCGCCCGCTGCCTGTTGACTGGCGGGGCCATGGGCACCGCATTGTACGAAGCCAGTGATCCATTCTGCGAACGGCGTGAACCCGACGACCGGCAATTCACCCTGGATCATTTCTACTGCAAGTTGTTCAAGTTACCCGGCACCATGCAGACCCGGGCCGGGAAAGACGAAGCAGACCGCCGGGTCGCCTACATGCGGGCGTTCCTGGATCAATTACGACTCGAGATTGCCGGAGAGCAGATCTGAGCGCTGGCCGCTTCAGGTCTCTCCATCCTTGAAACTGGCCGTAGACTGACGACGACGATCCACCTCAAGGCGGGTTACGTCCGGACGAGAGTAATGACCTGCGGGATCAAAATTCTGCCGTTCCCTGTAAATCACGGACAAATCGAGATCGGCGCAGGTCACGAACTCGCACTCTGTGCGGGGTTCCAGCACCCACTCACCATCCGGTCCAGCGATGCAAGAGCCGCCGTCCGTCATCCAGGGCGGTGCTTTTTCGCGCAGCCTGTCTGCATAGGGCACGTGCGAACCAATCCAGTCGCGGTGCATCAAGCCCGAAACCGAGATCACGTACGACCTGCCCTCGCGGGCCATAAAGCGGGTGATGTCTTGGGTGTTGCGCTGGCTCCCGGGCCACGCCGCCACATGAACGTTTTCGCCCTGCGCGTACAATGCAGCGCGGGGTAATGGCATCCAGTTTTCCCAACAATTCAGACCCCCTAGCCTGAAGCCATCCAACGCGTGCACCTTGAGGCCGTGACCATCACCCGGTGACCACACCAGGCGTTCCTCATGAGTCGGACACAGCTTGCGGTGCACCGACCCAATGCTGCCCCCGGGAGAGATATAGACCAGGCTGGCGTAGAGGCTGTGGGCGCTGCGATCGGTTGCTCGTTCGATACACCCGAGGTACACCGCAATGGCCCGCTGGCGGGCCAGTTCACACAGATCCTCGAGACCACCACCCGCGATATCAACCGCCTGCTCCGCATAGTGCGCAAAAAAAGTTTTCTGCACGTCCGATTCGAACCGGGCGCCTTCGGTCAGTTCAGGCCAGAACGGGTAACCCGGAACCAGCGCCTCCCCGAAAACCACCAGGCGGGCACCTTCATCAGCCGCCGCGACGACTCGTTCCATGACCTTGTTCAGCGTAGCATTCCGGTCAAGCCAGACTGGCGCCATCTGTGCTAAAGCAACACGCAGTTGCATTGTCACTCTCCTGCTTCGCGTTGAGCGTTGTAAATCTCGCCACCTTGATCAAGGTACGCTGCAATCAGGCTGATGGCCTCCTCGCGCAGCACTCCCTGGTGCACCTCGATACCGCGCTGGGCCAATGCCTGCACCCATTCCGCCGGTTTGTCACCTTCGTCGAAACCAGCTGCCTCAGCGTCGATTTGACCCGCCCCGCAGACCAGGCGGCGGATGCCGGACCAGGGGACTGCCCCATAACACATGGCGCAGGGTTCACAGGTCGTCACCAGGGTCAGAGCGTACGGCGCCAGGTCCCAGGTCTCCAGCGACTGCTGGGCCAGGCTGATGGCCATGATTTCGGCATGCGCTACAGAAAGGTTCAGTGCCGTGACGCGGTTAACGCCTGCCGCCACGACGGCTCGCCGGGCCGGGTCGAAGACGACGGCGCCAAACGGACCGCCACTACCACGCCGGACGTTTTCCGAGGCCAACGCCAGAGCCAGGCGCATGACCGCCTGATCGCTATCAAACGGCTCCTGCCAGTCCGCCAGCAGGTTCTGGGCCCAGCGCGGAAAATCCACCTGGCAGGAAAACGCCATGCTCACCGCTAGGCTGGCCCCATGATGCGTTGCCGACGAATTTCATAAAGGCACACGCCGGCAGCAACCGAGACATTCAGGCTCTCAATCGTACCCGCCATGGGAATGCGTACCAGGAAATCGCACAGTTCGCGCGTCAGGCGACGCATGCCCTGCCCCTCACTGCCCATGACCAGCGCCAGGGGCCCGGTCAGGTCGCGCCGGTGAATGTCATCGCGGGTCTGGTCGTCGGTCCCGGCCAGCCAGATACCTCGCTCCTTGAGTGCACGGAGCACGCGGGCCAGGTTGGTAACCTGAAGCACCGGCACCAGCTCCGACGCGCCGGCTGAAGTCCGACGGACCACGGCGGTAATACCGGCGGAGCGATCTTTGGGAATAATGACCAGATGCACGCCTGCCGCTTCAGCCGTGCGCAGACACGCACCCAGGTTATGCGGATCCTGAATGCCATCGAGCACCAGGATCAGAGGATCGCCTTCCACGGCATCCAGGAGACTTCCCAGATCGGACTCTCCCAGGCTCTTGTCGTCGAGTTCCGCGATGATGTCCTGGTGGCGGGTATTTCCCGCCAACTGGTCGAGCCGGGAGCGCGGTTCTTCGATCACTTCCACGCCCGCATCCTGCGCGATCATGGCGAGGTCGCGTACCCGTTGGTTTTGCGTGTCGGCGGACACACGCACCAGGCGCACACCGTTGGCGCCGGTCTTCAGGGCGGTGGCAACTGGCTGAATGCCCGCCAGGATGTTATCGGATGTCGAATTCACTCATTCCACCAATTCAAAGTCGATCTTGCGATCGGTGATATCGACGCCCGTTACACGAACCTGGACCCGGTCGGCCAGCTGAAACACCTGCCGCCGCCGTTCGCCAGTCAGGCGGTGGGAAACCGGATCGAAATGATAGTAATCGTTGGGCAGACCAGTGACATGAACCAGGCCATTCACCGCGCCGAGATCCAGCTCGACAAACAGGCCGAACGAGGTGACCCCCGAGACCATGCCCGCAAACGTTTCGCCCAGGTGGCGCTCCATGTAAATACACTTCAGCCGGTCGTCCACATCCCTTGAGGCTTCCTCGGCCCGGCGCTCCAGCTGAGAACTTTGCTCACACAAACGCTCCATCTGCTTTCTTGTGTACAGCAATTCGCGCTCCTGGCCACGCTGCAACGACCGGTGGATAACTCGATGCAAAAGCAAGTCGGGATAACGTCGAATCGGGGATGTGAAATGGGCGTAGGCCTGCAAGGCCAGGCCGAAATGCCCCTCGTTTTCTGCGCGGTAGGCCGCCAGACTCTGCGAACGCAACAGCACTGCCATGATGAGTTTTTCGTCGGGACGACCGCGAATCTTCTCAACGATTTTCTCAAAATCACGTGGCGTCGGCTGTTCCCGAAAGCCGGGACGAATACCCTGTCCCTGCAGGAATTGCACCAGCGATTCGACCTTGAGATCCGGCGGTGTCGCGTGAACCCGGAAAGGCGCCGGCAGCTTGAGTCGCAGCAGGTAGCGCGCCGCTTCGACATTGGTCAGGATCATGCACTCTTCAATCAGTTTATGGGCATCGTTCCGTTCGGTGGTTCGTAACTCGCATACCGACCCTTGCGGATCGAACATGAACTGCACTTCCTGGCTTTCGAAGTCAATCGCGCCGCGCTTGAGCCTGGCCTGACGAAGTACTTTGTAGAGCGCGTACAGGTCGTCAAGATTCTGCCGCACTGCATCATTCGCAACCCGGTGCGGGCGCTCACCACTGGAAAGGTATTGCCAGACCTGCTGATAGGTCAGACGAGCGTGAGACCGCATCACGCCGGCGATGAAGCGCGAACGCGTCACGGTGCCTTCCTCGTTCACGGTCATGTCGCACGCCAGGCACAAGCGGTCCTCGTCCGGCTTCAGCGAGCACAGGCCGTTGGACAGCGCCTCCGGCAACATCGGAATGACACGGTTCGGAAAATACACACTGGTGCCCCGCTCCAGCGCCTCCCCGTCCAGCCCGCTGCCAGGCAGTACGTAAGAGGAGACATCAGCAATCGCCACCACCAGGCGCCAGCCGTTGCGGTTTCGCTGGGCGAACACTGCGTCATCGAAGTCCCGGGCATCCGCGCCGTCGATGGTCACCAGCGGCAGGTCGCAATAGTCTTTACGGCCCTCCCGCAGACTATCAGGCACGGTTTCACCAAAGGCGCTCGCCGCCGCTTCTACACCTTCCGGCCAGTCGTGCGGCAAGCCAAAATCGCGGATGGCGATTTCCGTCGCCATCCCCGGTGCCCCAGCCTGGCCCAGGATCTCAACAACCCGTCCCAGCGGGGGTTTGTGCTCACCAGGTTGCTCCAGTAACTCGACCACCACGACCTGGCCGGGCTTGGCGCCTCCCGTGTGGTTCAGCGGCACCAGGACATCCTGGGTCACTTTTGGGTTATCCGGCACCACCAGCGCCACGCCACTTTCCTCGACGAACCGTCCGACGATGGACGTGTGTGCGCGCTCCAGCACCTCGTGGATGGCGCCTTCCTTGCGACCTCTTTGATCAACACCGACCACAGCCGCCAGCACCCGGTCACCATGCAGTACCTGGCGCATGTTGCGCGGAGACAGGTACAGGTCATCCCCCCCCTCTTCCGGCACCACGAAACCGAAACCGTCACGGTGAGCGCTGACTCTGCCGCAGACGAGATCCATCTTGGCGGGCAAGCCGTAGGCTCCGCGCCGGTTCTTGATCAACTGTCCGTCATTGAGCATGGCACGCAGACGCCGGCGAAGAATTTCGCGGCTGTCGTCGCTTTCCACTTTGAGCGCCTCGGCAATGTCGCGACGCTGCATGGGGTGCCCTTTCGACTCCATCAGGATGAGGATCGATTCCCGATCCGGAGCCGTGGCGTTGATCAGGCTTCCGGGACTGATTTTTTTCTTGTTTCGAGGACGCTTGGACATGATTTGCCGGTCAGCAGAATGACTGCTTATTGTACCCTTTGACAACAGGCGCGTGCGTGCATTCCAAAGCGCGGCGAAAAGTCACAAAGGGGCAGCGAACGATTGACATGCAAGGGTCGAATCGGTAGAGTGCACGCCGGTTCGTTGGTTCCCCTTACCGCGGACCACCCTGGGCTGGTGTTTCCCCTGACATCAGCCTTTTGCCCAGGTGGCGGAATTGGTAGACGCGCCAGCTTCAGGTGCTGGTTATCGAAAGGTAGTGGAGGTTCAAGTCCTCTCCTGGGCACCAATTTTCCCAAGCGAAATCCAGATAAACTGCTTCGCACCGGTACTTCCCTGAGCCGGTGAATGGGTTCTGCTGTGTGGATTCAGAACCTCCGAAGCGGGCAACCTTCCCGCCTTCTTCCTTGCACGGATTCGTCAAGCCAGTGTTCCCGAGCGCAAAAATAGCCCATGAACATGTCACTTTCATGACAATGTCCTGAGCTTATGCCCTTGGTCCGGGCTGTGGAGCGGAAAGAAGCCCCCCGATAAAGATCAGGGGTGATAGTCGCTGGGATGCGTGATGAAGATATTCTCGTTGCGATCCGGGCCGGTGGAAACGATGTGGATGGGGGCTCCTGCCCGTTCCTCCAGTGCCTCGAGGTAGGCCTTCGCCGTGGCCGGCAGCAGACTCAGATCCGTTACGCCACGTGTCGGCTGGGTCCAGCCAGGGAACGACTCATAGACTGGTTCCAACTCAGCCCAGTCATCCGGGTTGGTTGGCGGTACATCCATGAGTTGCCCGCCCAGACGATAGGCCACACACATCCTGACCTCATCCAGTCCGTCCAGAACATCCAGCTTGGTCACGCAAAACCCGCTTAGCCCATTGAGGCTTGCCGAGCGCCGCAGCGCCACCGTGTCCAGCCAACCGCATCGGCGCGGTCGACCGGTGGTCGCGCCAAACTCCTGGCCCCGATCGGCAATACCTGCGCCAACCTCGTCAAACAACTCGGTCGGGAAAGGGCCGCCACCGACACGGGTGGTATACGCCTTGGTGATTCCCAGGACATAGTCAATCGCATTCGGCCCGACACCCGCGCCCGTACAAACGCCCCCGACCGTGGTATTCGACGAGGTGACATAAGGGTAGGTGCCATGGTCGATATCCAGCAGCGAGCCCTGCGCGCCCTCGAACAAAATTCTCTTACCCTCCGCGCGCAAGCGATGCAGTTCACCACTGACGTCACCTACCAGGTCAGCAAAACCCGCACCGAGTTCGAGCGTGGCGGCCAAAACCGCTTCGACGTTCAGGGCTTGCTTGCCAAAGCGCTCCACCAGCACGAAGTTGTGATAATCCATCACCTCTGCCAGTTTCTCAGCCAGGGCGGACTCGTTCAGCAGGTCAGATACCCGGATGCCTCGACGGGAAACCTTGTCCTCGTAGGCGGGCCCAATGCCCCGCCCGGTTGTGCCGATGGCCTTTTTGCCCTTTGCTTCCTCGCGGGCTTTGTCCAGCTCCACGTGGTACGGCATGATGACCGGCGCTGATGGGGAAATCATCAGGCGGCTGCGGACATCCACCCCGCGACCTTCCAGGGTATCGACCTCGGCTTTCAACGCCTCCAGTGACAGCACCACCCCGTTGCCGATCAGGCACTGCACACCTGCTTGCATGATGCCAGCCGGTATCAGGTGCAACACCGTTTTGTCGCCGTCGATCACCAGGGTGTGCCCGGCGTTGTGTCCGCCCTGAAAACGTACGACGGCGTCCATGTCTCGGCTCAGGAGATCGACGATCTTGCCTTTACCCTCATCGCCCCACTGTGTGCCTAACACCACGATGCTTTTGTTCATTGGGTCCTTCTCAAGGTCAGGTTTTCAATGCAGGAACTGCAGAAGTATCGCCCCGGCCACCATGCAGGCAATGCCCGCTATCCGAATGCCACGCGGCCCGAGTCGGGCGACATCACTCATCATCTTCAGCCATGCGCTGGGCGCCAGCCCAGGCAACAATCCTTCCAGGATCAGGACCAGGGCCAGCGCAGTGAGCAGGTCTTGTGCCATGCGACAGCGGCCCGGCTACGCTGCCCGGGCACTCAGTCCTGGCCCGAGCGGTAGCGGTCGAAATACTCGAAGAAATCGGAACCGGGATCCAGCACCATCACGTCGGTCTGTGCACCAAAGGCGTTGCTGTAAGCCTGCAGACTGCGATAGAAGGCATAAAACTCTTCGTCCTGACCGTAGGAATTGGCATAGATTTCCGTGGCCTGGGCATCACCCTCACCACGGGTCCTCTGGCCATCGCGCTCCGCCTCGGCCAGGATAATCTGCACCTGGCGGTCAGCATCGGAACGGATGCGTTCGGATTCTTCACGACCTTCGAACCGAAGCAGGTTCGCCTCCTTCTGCCGGTCGGTCGCCATGCGGCGGAACACCGACTCACGCACGTCATCAGGCAGTTCGATGCTTTTGATGCGAACGTCCACGACCTCGATACCGAAATCATTGGTCGCGCGATTAGCGGCCTCGGCAATGGCCAGCATAATATTCACGCGCTCTTCGGACACCACTTCGACCAATGTGCGACTGGCAATCTGGTTGCGCATGCCATCACGAATAATCTGCTCCAGGCGGTTCAGCGCGATGCCTTCATTGCCCTGTGTAGAGGTGTAAAACTTCGCTACGTCGAAGATGCGCCACTTGACGAACGAGTCGACGTTGACGAATTTCTGCTCCGAAGTAAGCATTTGCTCTGAAGCCGTGTCCAGGGTAAGGATGCGGCGGTCGAATTTGCGCACGTTGTTAATCGCCGGGGCTTTAAAGTGCAGGCCAGGTTCATAGTCCATGCGCACGATCTTGCCAAGCTGGAATCGTATGGCGTATTCCGTTTCACTAACGGTAAATACGCTTGCCAGGCCCAAGCCTGCCAGCACGGCGATCAGAATAAGGATAATTGGCTTGTTCATCGCCGTCCCTCCCGGCTTGAGCTTCTTGGGGCGCCACGATCAGCCGGCTGCTGAGCGCTGTTCTCAGGTGTGACGATCGGCGGCATGTTGCCGGGTGAACTGCTCCCGCCACCGAGCTGGTCGAGCGGCAGATAGAGCACATTGCCGCTGGATTCCACATCCAGCAAGACCTTCCTGGAGCGGCCAAGAACGTTTTCCATGGTCTGCAGATACATACGTTTGCGCGTGACTTCGGGCGCCTTGGCATATTCACGGCGCAACAAGTCAAAGCGATCTGCTTCACCCGTGGCCAGGGCGATGGTTGCGTCGCGATAGCCTTCGGCTTCCTGGGTAATGCGGGCTGCCGCACCACGAGCCTCCGGAACCACGCTGTTCACGTGAACCTGGGCTTCTTCGACAAATCGTTCCCGATCCTCGCGGGCCTTGTTCACGTCCTCAAATGCTGCCAGCACCTGTTGCGGTGCCGTCGAGGACTCGAGGTTGAACTTGGTAATCTGGATACCGCTTTCGTAGCGGTCGAGGGTTTCCTGCAACACCCTGCCGGTTTCGTTACCCACGACCTCACGCCCGGCGCCGCTGAGAATGAAGTCGAGGCCGTTGGTGCCCACAGACTCACGCAGCGCACTCTCAGCCGCTTCTTTCAGCGTCAGTTCCGGATCACGTACGCGGAACAGGAATTGCTGCGCGTCGCTGACGCGGTACTGAACCGAGTAGTTCAGGTCCACGATATTCTCGTCCTGCGTCAGCATCTGTCCGCGGTTTTCCATGGAGCGGACGTTACTGACATTGACCTTGGTCAGGGACTCGATCGGCCGCGGTAATGTCAGGTTAATACCGGGCGGCAGGATTCGTGTGTATTTGCCGAAACGCAACACGACACCCCGCTCGGCTTCGTCGATGATATGCACAGCATCCCAACCGACCCAGAACACGAGCAGTACCAGGATCAAGGGCAACAGGCCACCGGAGCCAGACCCGGAACCACCACTTGCCTGGCCACCGGAACCGCCTCCAAAAATGGACTTAACCTTCGAGCCGACGTTCTTGAAAACGTCATCCAGATCCGGGGGTTGTTGACTCCCCGAATTCCATGGATCCTTATCTCCCTTACCGGGTTCTTTCCAGGGCATGTGTAACTCCTGTAAATGAATTCTTGTGCCGCGACACTACCCGCAAGCTTGGGTTTGCCGGTGGACGTTTCAAGTCCGGAAGGCGTTGGCGGTCATTGTACCCCGAGCCGTTCCGAGAGGCAGGCTCTTTCCATGCGGTGTTACCCGCCATGCCACGCAGGGGTAAACGGGTTTCGTCAGGCGGCATCCTCACGGCCCGCGTCTGGCAGCGCCGAGAACAACTGTTCACGCGCGACACGGCCGGAAGGCCCCGGCTGTCGGGCCAGTTTCTCGGCCATCTCCCGCGCCAGGTCAACCTTCAGTCGCCAGGCACCGCCTTCAGTCACCTGCTCTTCGTTCACGGCACCGAGTTCGAACAACTGGGCCCGCAAGCGGGCATCCTGGGGCGCCAGCTGAATCCAGCAACGTACGCGCCGTCCGGCGAGGCGCTGCAGGATGGCCTGGCGCAGGCCTTCGATCCCGGTTTCGCGCAAGGCAGAAACGTAAACCTGGTCGACCGATCCCTCTTCGTCCCGGACCACGCCCGGGGCCTCGTCACCCTTGTCGATCTTGTTAAAGACACGTAACAACGGGATCTCGTTGGCGCCGATGGAAGTGAGCACGGCTTCGACTTCCTGACGACGTTCCGACCGGAAGGGGTCGGAAATATCAATCACGTGCAGCAAC
Source organism: Chromatiales bacterium (assembly GCA_024640045.1). GTDB lineage: Bacteria > Pseudomonadota > Gammaproteobacteria > Xanthomonadales > SZUA-36 > WTJD01. The sequence goes on from JAHEFS010000008.1 coordinate 30,832, forward strand.
AGGTCCGCCTCGCGGGTTTCCAGCAAGGTTGCCCGAAAGGCTGCAATCAGCTCTGGAGGCAACGAACTGACGAAACCAACGGTATCGGCCAGCAGGACCTGGCCACCGGGCGCGTCGGCCAGTTTTCGGACGGTTGGGTCAAGCGTCGCGAATTGCATATCGCGCGTGTCGACCGAAGACTCCGTCAACAGGTTGAACAGCGTCGATTTGCCCGCGTTGGTGTAACCCACCAGCGCGACCGTCTGAACTTCGGATCGTGCGCGACGCCGGCGGCTTTGTTCCCGTTGCCGCTGGACCTTGTCCAGCCGGGAGCGCAGCTGCCGAATCCGGTCACCCACCAGGCGACGATCGGTCTCGAGCTGGGTTTCGCCGGGCCCACGCAGCCCGATACCGCCCTTTTGCCGCTCGAGATGGGTCCAGCCCCGCACCAGGCGGGTAGACAGGTGGCGCAACTGAGCCAGTTCCACTTCCAGCTTGCCCTCGTAGGACTGAGCGCGCTGGGCAAAGATATCGAGGATCAACGTGGTTCGATCAAGCACCCGTTGTTGGCAGCGCTTTTCAATATTCCGCTCCTGGACAGCACTGAGCGGCCGGCTGACGAGAATCAGGCCGGCGTCATGCCTGGCCACACTCTCAGACAGTTCGTCGATTTTACCCTTGCCCACGAAGTAACGCGCGTCCGGACGGTCGCGAGGGGCAGTCAATACATCAACGATGTCCACGCCCGCGGAGCGGGCGAGTTCGTGGAATTCGTCCAGGGCTTCGGGGCCGTCACCTGCAAAGACCGGATGCAGTATGACTGCCCGGTCCGAGCGCTCAGCACGCTCGAACAAGGATGGGCCTATTCGGTTTCCTCATCGAAAACCTTGACGTTCCGCGCCGGCACCACGGTGGAGATGGCATGCTTGTAGATCATCTGGCTGACCGAGTTTTTCAGCAAGACCACGAACTGGTCGAAAGACTCGACCTGCCCCTGCAGCTTGATGCCGTTGACGAGATAAATGGATACAGGCACGCGCTCGCGACGCAGTGCGTTGAGGAAAGGCTCCTGTAATGATTGACCCTTTGACATGGCCATTGCTCCTTTTTTGTTTTAAGCGCGGTCGGACGATAGAAACAGTGATGGGTCCTCAGGCTTCTGAATTCAAGAACGCCCTGACTATTTCAAGTACCTTTTGCTTGGCCCCATCCTCGGCCAGATCATACCACACAGCGTCTGTTTCCTTGCGCAGCCAGGTCAACTGTCGTTTCGCTAATTGCCGCGTCGCGGCCAAGGCCCTGGAATGCCATTCGTTCTCCGAATATTCCCCCTCCAGCTGACCCCAGGCCTGGCGGTACCCAACGGCCCTGATCGCCGGCAAGCGAGCATGCAGGCCCGGCCGTGCATGCAGCCGTCGAACTTCCTGCTCGAAGCCCTGGCGCAGCATCAATTCGAACCGCTCCTTGATGCGTTGGTGCAACGTGGCGCGTTTGGCTGGGCAGACCACCAGCTTCAGAACCCGGTAGGGAAAAGCCTCCGGGTCCCCCCCCTTCTGCAACTCGCTCAGTTTTCGCCCACTCAGACGGATCACCTCCAGCGCACGCTGGATTCGCTGGGGGTCGTTCGGATTGATCCGGGCTGCGGCCTCAGGATCGGACTCCCGTAAGTCCTCGTGCAGCGCCGCCCAACCGCGCGCGGAGGCCTCGCTTTCAATTTGCGCACGCAACTCGGGCGAAGCAGCGGGCAAATCAGACAACCCATGCTGCAATGCTTTGAAATAGAGCATGGTGCCGCCCACCAACAGCGGCACCCGGCCAGCGGCGGTTATTTCCGCCATCGCAGCCAGAGCGTCATCGCGAAACTCTGCCGCGGAATAGGACTCGTGTGGGTCTTTGAGGTCGATCAGGCGGTGCGGCGCGCGCGCCAGGGTCTGCGCATCAGGCTTCGCGGTTCCAATGTCCATTCCACGGTAGACCAGGGCAGAATCGACGCTGATGATCTCCAGGGGGAATGCTTCCACCATCTCCACTGCCAGCCCGGTTTTCCCTGAAGCGGTTGGCCCCATCAGAAAAATGGCGGGTGGTCGTGCCTGGACATTCACCCTGGGATTATCGCCCGCGCAAGAACAGGCGGTCCAGGCTGGGCAGGTCCAGTTGCACCCAGGTCGGGCGCCCATGGTTGCACTGCGCGGCCCGCTCCGTGCGTTCCATGTCTCGCAGCAGCGCGTTCATTTCAGCGACATTGAGTTGCCGATTCGCACGAACCGAGCCGTGGCAGGCCATGCTCGACAGAACCTCGTCCAGGCGCGACTCGATGAGCTGGCTCGAGCCGTCGCTGGCGATCTCCGCCAGCACGTCTTTCACCAGGCCGGGAACGTCGCCATCCTGCAGCAGCGTGGGCACCTTGCGAATCAGCAACGTTTCCGGACCGCTGCGATCGCAGGAAAACCCCAGCGCCTCGAGTTGTCCGCCGCGAGCCTCGGCCAGTCCGGCTTCCCGTTCCGAGACATGAATGGTCACCGGAACCAACAGGTTCTGACTGCGAATCCCCTGCCCGTCCAACCCTGCTTTCAAACGCTCGTAGGTGATCCGTTCATGCGCAGCATGCATGTCTACCAGCACCAGTCCCTGCGCATTTTGCGCCAGGATATAAACACCATGTAACTGGGCCAGGGCGAATCCAAGCGGCGGCACTTCGGATTCCGCTTCCGTTTGCCAATCGCCTGCGCTGGCGGGCGCCAATGCCTGAGCATAATGGCCGATTTGCTCCGCCACACTGAGCCGCACGGCTCCTTGCTGCGGTATGGCGAATGCGGGGCCCGGAGACTGCCCCGTTGGCAACCCGCTGCCAGGCCGCAGTGCGCCGCCCCCCACCCCGGCTTCAGCCAGGCAGCGATGCAACGTCGAATAAAGAAAATCGTGGATGCGTCTGGCGTCCCGAAACCTGACCTCATGTTTTTGTGGGTGTACGTTGACGTCAACGGCCTGCTCCGGCAACGTCAGAAACAGCACAAAGGCAGGGTGACGCCCGTGCATCAGAACGTCACCAAATGCCTGCCGGACAGCGTGCGCGATCACCTTGTCCCGAACGATGCGGCCATTGACGAAAAAAAACTGCCGGTCGGCCCTGGCCCGGTTGAAACGCGGTTCGGCCACCCAGCCCCTGAGACCCAGTTCGCCGCTGCCGGCCTCGATCTCCATCGCGTGTTCCCAGAACTCCTCCCCGCATATCGCAGTTACACGGGCGGCTGCACCGCGGCTGTCGGTCGCGGGCGGCAAACGCCGAACCACCTTGCCATTGTGTTGCCATTCGAAACCCACGTCGAAACGCGCCAGGGCGATACGCCGGAGCAACTCATCGACGTGCTGGAATTCTGTCTGGTCCGTCCGCAGAAACTTGCGCCGTGCGGGGACGTTGTAAAACAAATCGCGCAGTTCCACCCGGGTGCCGGTATTCCCGGCCGCTGGCTGCGGGGATGCCTCATCTCCCGCGCGCGAGTCCAACTGCCAGGCGTGCTCCTGCCCCTCTGTTCTGGAAATCAGCGTCAGGCGGCTGACGGAAGCGATACTGGGAAGTGCTTCACCCCGGAATCCAAGCGTCCGGACGGACTCGAGCTCATCCAGGCTGGCGATCTTGCTGGTTGCGTGCCGGGACAGCGCCAGGAACAACTCGTCCCGTGGAATGCCCGCACCGTCGTCAACCACCTGTATCAGGCGCTTGCCGCCCTGCTCCAGGGTGACGTTGATGCGGTTGGCCCCGGCATCGAGGCTGTTTTCAACCAGTTCCTTGACGACCGAGGCCGGCCGCTCAACCACTTCACCGGCGGCAATCTGGTTAATCAGCAGTTCAGGCAGTGCGCGAATGGGCATGGGGTTGGATCGTGTCACTCATCGGGCCGAGATGATAGCAGGTGTGGTGTGAGAGGTGAGGCGGGAGACCGGAGACGGGAGACGGGAGACGGGAGACGGGAGACGGGAGACGGGAGACGGGAGACGGGAGACGGGAGAGGTGACAGTTCCGGGCTAGCTGGTAGGAATGATCAGTTCCTTACCGACCAGGATTTTGTCGCTGCGCAGGTTGTTGGCGGCACGCAGGCTATTGAGGCTGACCCGGTACCGGGTGGCGATGCCTCCCAGGGTATCGCCCCGCGCGACGATATGACGGTCCGCCGCACGATTGGCCGCAAGCCACGTGCCCGGCGGCGGGCGGCGATAGAAGTAGTCACGAATACCGTTGGCGATCGCCCCGCTCATGTTTTCCTGGAACTCGCGCTGAGTCAGGCGTTTCTCCTCACTGGGGTTGCTGATAAACGCCGTCTCCACCAGGACGGAGGGTACGTCCGGCGATTTCAATACCTGGAAGGCCGCACGACCTACATGGTTCTTGTGCGCCTTACCGTTGTGCTTCAGTGAACTGAGGATTTGTTCGGCGACTTCGTTGCTCGCACCCATGGTGGCGCTCTGCGAGAGGTCGAGTAACACAGAAGCCAGCATGTCGTCCTTTTCGTTCAGGCGTACACCACCCACCAGGTCAGACCGGTTTTCGCTATCGGCCAGAAGCCGGGCGTACTCACTGCTGGCGCCACGCCGGGACAAGACGAAAACGGAACTGCCGCTGACGCGGGAATCTTTGAAGGCGTCGGCATGAACAGAGACGAACAGATCAGCGCGGGCTTTGCGCGCTTTTTCATACCGGTCCCGCAACGCAATGTAGTAATCGCCGTCCCGGATCAGGATGGCGCGCATGCCGGGTTCGCGATCGATCTTGTCCGCCAGGCGCCGGGCAATGGCCAGCACCACGTCCTTTTCACGCGTGCGGCCACGACCCATGGCACCCGGGTCTTCACCTCCGTGGCCGGCATCGATGGCCACCACGACCTCACGGTTTGGCTTCTGAACGTCAGAGACGTGCTTGATTTTCGGAGCCTGGTGCGATGATTCCTTGTACAGGTCCAGCACCAGCCGGTGACCGTACTCAGCGGTGGGGTCGAGCATGAAACTTTTCATCTTGACCCGCTCTTCGAGATCGAGAACGATCCGAAGGGTGTCGGATTCCGGGGCACCATGACGGACACTGCTGATCACGCCTGAATACTTGGGATTCAGTTCGAGAGCGGCCTTCAGGCTGGTTTTGTCGAGATCAATGACGACACGATCGGGGTTCTGCAGGGTGAAGAGTTGGTAGTCGGTTCGGCTACTCAGATCGATGACGGCGCGGGTTTTGTCTGGGTCAGACCAGACCCGTAGGCTGTCAATCTCTGCGGCGAATACAGGGATCGAGCCTATCAATAGCAGTGCTGCGATGAAGCGGCGCAAAACCATTGGTCGATGCAACTCTCCTTGTTGACACCGTAATGATGAATTGCTTTTCCGGAAAAATCAAGAGTTTTACTTAAAAAACGGTTAGATATGTGCTTTAGCTAGAAGAATGTTCAGTTAATGCTCTACAGACCGCATAACCCCGTTGGGTATACGCTTTCAAATACACGAACCGGGCATCGTCTGAATGCTCCAGTTCGATCAAAATATCTTCCGGAGGCAAGGCTCCCTTCCCCCGCTCCGGCCACTCGACCAGTAATAGCGTGCGTGCATCGAACAGGTCGGCAATAGCCAGGTATTCCAACTCACCAGGGTCGCCGATGCGATACAGGTCCAGGTGCAGGACATCGAGGGCTGGCAGTTCGTACCGTTCCAGCAGACCGTAGGTTGGGCTCTTCACCCTTCCTTCGTGGCCCAGTGCCTGGACCAGGGCCCGGCACAGGGTCGTCTTGCCCGCACCCAGGTCGCCTTTCAGAAAAATAACCAGTGGTGGTTCAACCTGACCGGCCAACCGCTGTGCGAACGCGGCCAGCTCCGGTTCATCAAAGCGTCCTGCCAGGGTGGCTGCGGGGCTGCGGTTACTGTTCACAGCTTAGTGCTTGAACACCTGCGGCAAGGCGCCGCTGATATCAGACGCCATCAACCCCTGGACCCCCAGGTGGTCAGCCGCCCGGTCCCCGGCCAGAGCATGCGCGGCAACACCGGCAAGCGCTGCCTGCCACGGCGACAGGCCCTGCCCCATCAGGCTGGCAATGATGCCGGTCAGAACGTCCCCGCTGCCCGCCGTGGCCATTCCGGGGTTGCCCAGGGTGCAGATGCCGTAATGCCCGGCGGGATCTGCCACCACGGTCCCGCACCCCTTCAACACGGCTACGGCGTTGTATCGCCTGGCCAGTTCAAGCGCCCTCTCGACCCGATCCGCCTGGATATCGGCCGTTCGACAACCCAGCAGGCGAGCGGCTTCCGCCGGGTGGGGCGTCAAAACCCAGTCATCACGTTCTATCGGAGTTCTGGCCAGCAGGTTGAGCCCATCGGCATCGACCACGGTCGGCAGACCGGCTGCGAGGCTGGCTTGCACCAATGTCTCGCCCCAACCTGCCTGGCCGATCCCCGGGCCCAACGCCAGCACAGTGGCGCGTTCCAGCAGATCCCCAAGGTCAGCGGCCGAATCCACCGCAGCCACCATCAGTTCGGGACGCGCCACGTTAAGGAAGGCCGAATGTTCTGCATGGGTGGCCACTGTCACCAGTCCCGCACCGCTGCGCAGGGCCGCCTCGCCTGCCAACCGCACCGCGCCGCTCATTCCTGGTGCGCCACCGACCACCAACACGTGTCCGTAATGGCCTTTATGGCTGTTCCGTTGTCGCCCCGGGAGCCACCGGTGAATGGTTGATTCACGTATTCGGATTCCGGAGTTGGCAACACAATCATGGATGGCCATCGGCGTCCCCAGTTCCTCGAACAGCAATTCCCCGGCATAATCGGGGCCGTCACCCGTGAACAGGCCACGTTTTTGCCCGATAAAGCTCACGGTGAGCGCCGCCTGAATCGCCGTTCCCATGACCCTGCCACTGTCTGCGTGTAAACCCGAGGGGATATCCACGGCAACCACCGGCCCCGCAGAGTCATTTACCCAATCGACAACCTCGCGGTAGCCTCCGGTCACGTCACGGTCGAGCCCGGTACCCAACAAGGCATCGACAATCAGGTCGGCAGCGAACCCGCTCTCCATCGGCCAGGAATTCACTTCACCCCCGCAAGCCGACCAGTCCGCGGCGGCAAGCGCTGCATCGCCAGCGAGCGTGTCCGGCGCTGTCAACGCGCACACGGTCACCTTTAGCCCCGCTTGCCGGGCAAGTCGCGCAATCACGTAGCCATCTCCGGCATTGTTGCCTGCACCGCACAATACCAGCCACCTCCGGGCAGAAGTAAAGCGCGCCCGGGCCGCCTCGAAAACGGCCACTCCGGCGCGATTCATCAGGGTATAGCCCGGTATGCCTTTCTGCTCGATAGCGCAGGCATCCAGGCGGCGCACCTGTTGCGCGGTATACAATCTGTCGGCGACGAGTGACATGGGTGCATTATAGCCGTGAACGAATGGTCCAAAACTGACCTGGAACGCCTGTCCATGCAGGTCAAGGACTGGGGCCTGGAGCTCGGGTTTCAGCAAATCGGGATCAGCGATATCGACCTCGGTGAACACGAAACGCGGCTGAACGAATGGCTGGACAAAGGTTTCCACGGCGAAATGGGCTACATGCAGCGCCACGGCACACGTCGCAGCCGCCCGGACGAACTCGTTGAAGGCACCGTCCGAGTGATCTGCGCCCGCATGGACTACTTACCCGCTGGTGCATTACCCCTGCAGGATGTGATGGATGACCCGGGCAGTGCTGTCATCTCGCGCTATGCGCTCGGGCGCGATTATCACAAGGTACTGAGGCGACGCCTGCAGCAACTGGCGACGCGGATCGAAGCCGCCATCGGCACGTTTGGTTACCGGGTATTCGTGGACTCGGCCCCGGTCCTGGAAAAAGCCCTGGCCGAAAAGGCCGGACTCGGCTGGATCGGAAAGCACAGCAACCTGCTCCACCGCCAGGCCGGCAGCTGGTTTTTCCTGGGGGAAATCTACACCGACCTGCCCCTGCCCGTGGACGAACCCGTAAGCGAGCACTGCGGAGATTGCAGCCGGTGCATCGACGTCTGCCCGACCAATGCCATCGTGGGGCCCTACCAGGTGGACGCGCGGCGCTGTATTTCCTACCTCACGATCGAGCTGCGTGGGTCCATCCCGGAACCGCTTCGCCCTCTGTTGGGCAACCGGATATACGGCTGTGACGACTGCCAGTGGGTCTGCCCCTGGAACCGTTTTGCCCAGCACAGCGAAGAAGCAGATTTCGCCCCGCGCCATGGCCTGGACGAAGCCAGCCTGATCGAACTGTTTGGATGGGACGAGCCCACCTTCCTGGATCGTACCGAAGGCAGCGCCATCCGGCGGATCGGATACGCTTGCTGGTTGCGCAACCTCGCTGTCGCGCTCGGCAATGCCCCATTTTCCGATGGGGTAATCCACGCCTTGCAGGCCCGGGCCGATCATCAATCGGAGCTGGTACGTGAACACGTACAATGGGCGCTGCAACGCCATTTGGCGCAATGATACCGGGGTTCTCCGGCCAAGCGCCGCTGTGATATCCTGACGCCCGATTTTCACCCTCTTCACTACAGGTTTCCACCCATGACCATTCTTGAGAAACTTCACCAACTGCGCAGTTGCAAAGGCTCGACCCGGACCCACGGAATACCTGATGACGAGATCCTGAGCTTTGCGCAGCAGGATGCGTCCCTGGCCATGGCGGTGGACGCGGCAGTGGAGGCCTGGCAACAACTGCGCGAAGACTGGCCGGAATTTCTCGACCTGGACGAGGACCAACAACGGGCCGAGGCGCAACAGGGTTTCGTGAACTTTTATGCGGCCGATTGCGTGGTGCCTTACGTCAGCCTGGCTGCATACGGGCCCTGGCTGGTGACCGTGAAGGGTGCGGTGCTGTACGACTGCGGGGGCTATGGAATGCTCGGTTTCGGTCATGCGCCCCAATTCGCCCTGGAGGCCATGAGCGGCAAACAGGTGATGGCAAACGTGATGACGCCCAACCTCAGCCAACGCCGACTGAGTGACGCCTTGCGCGCTGAAATTGGACATCGGAGAAAAGATGCGCCTTTTACGGAGTTCATCTGCCTGAACAGCGGCTCCGAGGCCGTGACCCTGGGCGCTCGCATCTCGGATATCAACGCCAAGCTGCAAACCGACCCGGGCGGAGCACACGCCAGCCAGACCATCAATATCCTCGGCTTGCAGGGTGCCTTTCATGGCCGAACGGACCGGCCGGCACACTTCTCGGATTCAACGCGAAAAACCTACTGCAAGTACCTGGCGAGTTTCCGGGATCATGACAACCTGATCACGGTACAGCCGAACAACCTGGAACAACTGGCCCAGGTGTTCGACTATGCGGACAGCAACCGGTGTTTTATCGAGGCTTTCTTCATGGAACCGGTGATGGGAGAAGGCGACCCCGGAAAATCCATTTCTCCGGAGTTTTTCGCCCTGGCGCGCGAATTGACCCTGAAGCACGGCTCCCTGCTGCTGGTCGACAGCATCCAGGCGGGTCTGCGCGCGAACGGCGTACTGTCGATCTGCGACTACCCGGGTTTCGAGGAACTGCCGCCCCCTGACATGGAAAGCTATTCCAAGGCCCTGAACGCCGGGCAATATCCGTTATCAGTGCTGGCGCTGAGCCCGAGAGCAAGTCAGCTATACCGTGCGGGCGTTTATGGCAACACCATGACCACCAACCCGCGCGCCATGGATGTCGCGGTATCAGTACTCGAGCACTTTACGCCCGAAGTGCGGAGCAACATCATCCAGCGCGGTGCAGAACTGGTGGAAAAGCTGTCCGCCCTGCAAAAGCAGCTCGATGGCCAGATTACCAGGGTCCAGGGTACCGGATTATTGGTCAGTGCCGAGCTGGACGGGCGCCGTTTCAAGGCCTACGGGGCCGGCTCCACCGAAGAATACATGCGGGAGAATGGGATCAACGTGATTCACGGCGGCGCGACCTCGTTGCGCTTTACTCCGCACTTCAAAATGACCAGCGCCGAGATCGATTTACTGGTCGAGCATACCCGGCAAGCCCTGTTGAACGGCCCCTCCAAAGCGCTGACCAGCGAGGCCGCCTGAAAAGAAGAAGGCGGGCTGGAGAGGTGCAGCCCACCTGTGCACCGGCGCCAGGGGTTGAGTATGGCCTGGCGCACGGGTGGCAAAACTTTCAGATCAAACCCGCCAGCTGACCCAGCAACCCGGGGGCTGCCAGCAGGCCCGCCAACAGGGCGCTGCCGACCACGACGTTGCCGGCCACCTCCATGGCCAACCGCAGTCGTCCGGTTATTTCATCGGTCGCTTCGATAAGCTCAATATCACGAGCGTCCGGGTCCGCGACCTGGCGGGGTGTCGGCGCGTTTGGCGCGTTATCCGGATCGAATTCAACCTCGGGGGGATCCAACTGGAACGTGCTGGGCTGGTTCAACATCGCTTTCCTCTCATCCGTCGCTTGTTATCCGGACTTAAGGAAAACACAGGGCTTTCTCAAACCCTGAGAACATAGACAAAAATCAGGCGGGCGGGTACATATCCGCAGTCAGTCGGGCGCTATTTGCCACGGCCTCGCGTAAGGAACCGGGAGCCAGCACCTCGACCTCGGGACCGTAACGCAGGATATCCATGACCAGTTCCCGGGGATCGCTGAACGGCACCTCGAGTGTCCAGGCGCCTTCCTGATCGAAGGCACCGCTCTGATCCGGATGCCACTGTTCCTCGGCCACCCAGCGCGACATTTCCGGGCTGAAGCGTAACTTTGCCGTATGCCGGGCGGGCCCGGAGAAGATCCCATAGGACTGGTCGAAGTGCGCGGCCAGCACATCGGGCTCGACTTCCCGCGCCACCTCATCCAGCACCTGCTGCTCGCGAATCCGCTCGAGCGCAAACGAGCGCAAGCCTTGGGCTGTATGGCACCACGCATCCAGGTACCAGGAATTGCGATATTGCGTTAGCCGCAGCGGTGAGACGTCCCTTTCACTGACTTCGTCACGGCGCCGGCCGTGATAACTGATATGCAGACGCTGGCGGCTGATCAACGCACCCAGAACGTCCTGGAACAAATGCTCTGGCACGGCGCGTCCCGCCACGGCCTGGATGTGAATGCGCGAATCGCCCTCTTCGGGTTCCACGCCTTTCTGCCTTAGCAAGTTGGTAATGCGGCCCTGCAGGCTTTCCAGTTCACCCTCCAGCAAGCCGGGCTGCACGTTTCCCAGCACCTGCCGGGCAGTCAGCAGGGCTTGCAGTTCATCCGGACTGATCCAGATTCCGGGCAACTCGAAAGGCTGATCGTAACTGCGGTCGTAGTAGAACCCACGAGTATCGGGGTCCTGCTCGAGCGGCGCGCCGAGAAAATCCCGCAATTCCGCCACCAGGCGATACAGCGTGGCCTGCGAACATTCCAGGCGCTCCATCAAATCATGGCGCGAAATCGGCGTGCGGCGCTGGCTGAGAATGTTATGCAGGTGATAGAGACGTTCGACCTTGGACATCAGGCTTCCGCCGCGCGCATGGCCACGAAATCGAGTGCGCGCCGGATGCGCTGCAGGCTGCGCTCCTGGCCACACAACCACAGGGTTTTGTCGATGGCGGGCGATACCGCAGTGCCGGCCAGGGCGACCCGCAAGGGCTGGGCCACCTTGCCCATCCCCACTTCGAGTTCCGCCGCCACGGCATGAATTACTTCGTGCAAGGCCTCGGGACTCCAGTCGACCTGGTCCTCGAGCCGGGCCAACAGGGCCTGTAAAGGCTCCGCCACGACCGGGCGCAAATGTTTCTTGGCCGCCCCGGGGTCGAATTGGTCGAAATCCTCGTAGAACATACGGCTGACCTCGGCCATTTCAGCCAGGGTCTTGACCCGGTCTGCCTGCACACCGATCAGGTCGGTCAAGGCAGGCCCGTCGGCCGGATCAATGCCCAGGGCCTCGAAATGCCAGGCCAGGTGCGCCGCGACTTCCTCTGCCGGCAGGCTGCGCATGTAATGCTGGTTCAACCAGTCCAGCTTGTCGTAATCGAAAGCGGCCGCCTTGCGATTGACATCCTCGATGCTGAACAGGTCGATCATCTCCTGAGTGCTGAATACTTCCTGATCACCATGCGACCAGCCCAACCGCACCAGGTAATTGCGCAGGGCCTGCGGCAGGTAGCCGAGATCGCGGTACTGCATGACCCCGACCGCGCCATGGCGCTTGGAAAGACGAGCGCCATCCTCTCCGAGAATCATGGGCACGTGCCCGAAAACCGGCGTCTCGGCGCCCAGCGCCCGGTAAATATTGATTTGCCGGGGTGTGTTGTTGATGTGGTCGTCCCCGCGCACGACGTGGCTGACCTGCATGTCCATGTCGTCCACCACCACCGTGAAATTATAGGTCGGTGAACCATCTGGCCGGGCAATGACGAGATCGTCGAGCTCAGTGTTGGAAATACTGATGCGTCCCCGAACCAGATCCTCCCACACGACATCCCCATCCTGCGGGTTGCGGAAGCGCACCACCGGCCTGATGCCCGTGGGTGGAGTATCCAGGCCCCGGCAACGGCCGTCATACCGTGGCTTGACCCCGTCTTTCATCTGGCCTTCCCGCAGCTCGGTGAGCCGCTCCTTGCTGCAATAGCAATGGTAGGCCTTGCCCTCGTCCAGCAGGGTTTGCGTCACCTCCGCATAGCGATCGAAGCGCTGGGTCTGGTAGAACGGACCCTCGTCGTGATCGAGGCCCAGCCACTGCATGCCGTCCAGAATGGCCTGGACGGATTCCGGCGTGGAACGCTCCAGGTCAGTGTCCTCGATACGCAGGATGAAGGTGCCGCCGTCGTGGCGCGCCATCAGCCAGCAAAACAGTGCAGTACGGGCACCGCCCACGTGCAAAAGCCCGGTAGGGCTGGGGGCAAATCGGGTTCGCATGGTCATAAAAAAACCGCCTCGGTGTGAGGCGGCATTTTAACAAAGCTTGTTATCTGCGTTAGGTTTTCTCGCTATCCTCCACAACTATCTTCTTCAATCGAGATCTGGTAGGTGATGGTATCCAGCGCAGCGCTCAGATCGAAGGTAGTGAACGGATTATTCGCGGTGTCTGTCGCGGAGGTACCCGGCAAAGTGACCTCGTAACTGCAGGCCACGTAATTCGTGTTTCTCTTCTGATAATTGGAGACCCTTATCCACGGGTTGGATGCGTTTGTAGGGACCAGGCAGCTAAATCCATTACCCGTGCGATCACAGGATGCATCGTTGGAGGAAATATCGACCTGGCTCGCCTGGAAACCGTTGATGCCGGTAACGATGAGGCCAGTCACGACAACGCCGTCCGGATCCGGTGGGTTTTCGGTATTGATGATGACCTGGATTTCACCTGAATCCGAAAACGTCTCGTAATCTGGGTCGACGGGGTCCGTGTCGGTCAGCCCCAGGTTGCCGCGATGCCCACTGGCAGACACCATCGCGTCCCCGGATGTCTGAACCTTGCTCGCCCAGCCGCGACTGTGCGTGTTACCTGTTTCCAGCGGTTCGTTCGTCGTTTCCACCGGGTCAGCGGGAGGGCTTTCCGTCCAGCGGTTCAGCTTGGTCAGCTGCACATCAAAAAACGGAATGATTTCCAGCACGTTTTCGCTACCGGTTTTGTCCAGCTTGTAGTAGTAGGGTCCTGTGCTGTCGCCAGCGTCACAGGAATCTGCATCACCACCGTCATTGAGACAGGTAATCAGAGATCGCAAACCATCACTCAGGTAATCAATGTAGATACCCCGGGAACGCAACTGCTGCGAGTTGACACCCGTGGCCGTTGGCAGATTGGTGTAGGCCTTGGTCAGGTCATTCGCGGAAGGAAACGCCGCGTAGGCTGTGCGCGCCGGAGGCGCCAGCGTAGGAGGTGAGTTCTCGTAGCCATCGGTCATGGACCCGACGAAAGTGCTGACACTATCGGTCACGTAGGTCGAATATGCGCTCACTTCACTTACCTGGTCGAGGAAATCGTACTGGAACGTGTTGAGTCCCTCCTGCCGGAAGTCCTGCGCCACCCTGAAAAACCCGTCCTTACGCACCAGCTTGCAGGCTTCGACGTAACGGTCTCCATCAGTGGTCGCTTCACTCAAGTTTCCGCGGCGGTCTCTCTGGTAATGCTTGTGATCACCGGCAAACGTGTCGCCATCTGCCCAATAGTCCTCGCTGTGGCGAAACGGGTCATACAGGATTGCGCCGGGATCGCCGCTGGGGTCGTTGCTGCTGCTGCCGCCATCGTGGTGATCCTGGCAGCAGGTGTCGCACAGAAGGCTTTGCAGATTATTGGCGGAGACTCCGTAGGGTTTGGCCACGAACTCGGGTTCGATATACTCATCACCGGCCCAAATCGTTGGCCTTCGCCCGCCATCGCTGGCCGCGTCCGGTGCAACGTTAAGTTCACACTCGCAACTCACCGCTGCGAAATCCTCGCGCCTCAGGAACAGGGAGCCGTTATCGCTTTGCGAGTAGGTGATTACCTCGAAACGGGTTTCCACCAACTCGTCATCGCGAATCACGGTCGGTTCCGGTGTTAGCGATTCCTTGAACTTGTTCTGACCCAATGACAGCGAAACGATGTCCGGATTTGCGCCCGGGTTGTAGTTGACGAATGGGTCGAAGTCGTTGTCCTCTTGCTGCGTGGTCACCCGGCCGGCTGCCTGCATGGAAACGGAAGAGATGATCGCTGACAGGGTGATCTCACCCGTTCCCAGGTCGACATCATTGCCGGAAGCGTCCTGCTGAAAACCCGCGCTTGCACCCCATGTGACGTTGAGCTCTATCAGTTTGAAATCTGATACTGCCGCTCCATCCGGTTCCGTGGCCGTAAACCCGCTGGCCGCCGAATCGTAGTAGTAGTCCGTCACATCGAAGGTCACGTCAAAGGCAATACCCCCGTCGGTAATCTGCACGGCGTCGGCCGTGCTGGCGATGCATTGGTAACTGGACAAGGCGCCGTCTGCGCCGCAGGCAATCGGGTCACCGCTCGCATCCAGGCTGTCGATGTTGCGAAAAGTCCGCAGATCCTCGATGGTCCGCTCAGCAATATTCGCCGCCGTCGTGCGCAGATTTGCATCGCTCGACGAACGGGTCAGGCTGCCCTGCAGCGAAGCCAGCGCGAGCATCCCGATTGCGAAGATCACAACCGCAATCAGGACTTCCAGCAAGCTAAAACCTCGATGCAGTCCTTGAGTCATACTTTTGTCCATTTCACTGCTCCCAGGTGATCTGCGGCAAACCGAAGTCTCGCCAGCCACCCGCCACGCCACCCAGGCCACCCCCGCCTCCCGCACTGGTCACGCCAGCCTCAGAATAGATAACCTTGAAGTTACTACCGGTTGCACTACTGGGGAAAGGCACGTCCACGACCATTGCGCCGTAGACCGCGGAGGAACCGCCCGGATGAAACTCGGCGTCACCGTCCGTATCCTCGACGTCGGCTACGTACAAAATGCCAAAGAAGTCGGAACTCCCGGTAAAACTGGTCAAGCTGTCCGCAGCCGAAACCAGGATGATCGGGTTATTGATGGTGCCAATATTCCCGGAAATGGTGCAGGTATCACCACTGAACCAGAAAAAGCCTTCGCTGTACTCATCGAGTATGCCGCAGTCATCGATCACCTCGGCATTGGCCTTGACCGCCTGGTATTGGCTACTCGGGTAACCGAAATAAAATTCGAACAGGTCACAGGGAAACGCATCGTCTTTCATGATGTCGATGCCAATGACCGGATCATCCGGCGGATCTGAATAGGTCATGGCTTCCCCCTTGTTGCGGTCGCAGGAGCAGCCGGTCGTGTCGGATTGTGCCGGACACAGTGAATCCGCCGGTAGCGCATCAACTTCGTACCACTCCTGCAATTCACACGAGGTAAAGTCGCCCTGGAACAGATACCCGTCGGCCGCTTCTGTGTCGCCACCCGGAGCCATCGGCGGACAACTGTCGTCACCAATGTTGTTGTTGATCCACGTCGACAACGGTACACCCACACCGCCACCGTTCGGATTGGCCACAACTTCGAACGTACCCTGGCCCTTGACGGCATTTTTCGAGACGAAGGGAACGCTGGGTGAGCCGTTGAAATTTTCGACGGTTCCCAAGGGGCGGGCCACGTTGGCGCGGCCCCGGCACTCGCCCGGAATTTCAACCGCGCCATCTCCATCATCATCGTTGCAGTCAGAGTAACCATAGGCCAGCACCCAGAAGACAAACTTCGCGTCGGTCTCCAGATCGCCTGGTTCAGGAACACCATCGATGCCGAGGCAGGTGGTACTGAGCAGGGTTCGAGGGCAAATAACCGCGGTCATGCGAACCTCGGTGCCGGGCGAAAGATTACCCAGCACGTCGGCGTCGACCGGCAGGGAGTCGAAGCCTTCCGTATCCGGGTCATCGTAATAGAGGCTACCCGTGCCTCCGGCCGCAATTTCACCGCCACAAGGATGATCCAGGCCGGGGTCTGCTGGGCATGCTGTCCAACGCGTATTGCCGTCCGAGAACCAGCCCGGATGGTAGGCCAAATCACCATCCTCGTCTTCATAGGGGCTCGCTTCCGTGGACTTCGAAGAAATTCGCGTGGCGTTGGCCAGCAGAAACTCCAGGGCATAGTCCATACCGGCCTCGGCGGTATGGAAGGCCAGCTTTTGCCGCAGGTCGTTACTGGACACGCGCTGCTCGAACAAGCCGACGCGCGTTGCGTAGAACAGCATCAAGGTCATCAAAATCAATACCAGGATGGCCGTGAAAATCGTCAAGGCGCCACCCTGGCGCGACCTCGGGGCCAGGGCGATTTTCTGGCTATCGCGATTGCTGTTCATGTCAGCTCCTTGCA
>JAHEFS010000070.1:0-4397 GCA_024640045.1 Chromatiales bacterium
GCCATGGGGACCTGGCAGTTTATTGCCAGCACCGGGCGACGTTTCGGGCTGCAGCAGGACTGGTGGTACGACGGACGACGGGATGTCTGGGCTGCCACCCATGCGGCCCTGGATTACCTCACCTACCTGAACAACATGTTCGAGGGCGACTGGTTGTTGGCCTTGGCGGGATACAACTCGGGTGAAGGCCGCGTTTCACGGCAGGTGAAAAAGAACCGGGCGGCCGGCAAGCCGGCGGATTTCTGGAATATCGCTCTGCCGCGTGAGACCCGAGGCTACGTGCCCAAGTTGCTGGGGTTGACTTGCCTGATGCAAAACCCGGATCAATATGGTTTCAAGGTACCACCCACGCCCAACCAACCCGTGATCGCAGCAGTCGACCCGGGCGCGCAGGCGGACCTCGTGCTGGTGTCGCAGATTGCCGAAGTCGATATCGACGTGCTGTTCTCACTTAACCCGGGCTACAACCGTTGGGCAACCTCACCCGCTGGCCCGCATCGCGTGGTTCTGCCCGTCGAGGGTGCTCGAAAACTGGAGGCACGACTCGAAGAAATAGATATCGGGACGCTGATGAAGTGGGACCAGGTCACGGTGAAAAACGGCGACTCGCTCTCACGACTGGCCGCCGTCCACCACGTTCCCGTGGCAGTCATTCGTTCCGCGAACAACCTCGATGGCGACATGATTCGTGTAGGGCAGAAATTACGCCTGCCCCGGGATGAGCAGTTGTTGGTCGATCCCCTTTACGCATCGGCCGCCGCCGAATTACAAAGCTTGCAGTCTGGCCTGATCGCGTCTGACCGCATATCCCACAAGGTGCGGACCGGTGAAAGCCTGTCTGTTATCGCGCGCCGTTACCGGGTTTCCGTGAAGCAACTGCAGGCGTGGAACAACATCTCCGATCCCCGCCGATTGCGTGCCGGACAGCAACTGGTCGTGTTCCAGAGCCCGGCGCCCGTGCGTGCCGCAAAACGCAGCGGGGCTGCACAACACACCGTCCAGAGCGGAGACTCTCTCTGGAGCATCTCACGCCGCTACAAGGTCAAACTCAACGACCTGATGCGTTGGAACGGACTCGATCGGGATTCCGTCCTTCGTCCCGGCCAGTCGTTGAAGATTGTTTTCTGATTCATGCGATTGTTGACCTGCCTGCTCTTGTGCCTGGGGCCGGCGGCCTCCCTTTGCGCCTTCGAGTTGCAGGGTGAGCCTGTCCAGGGTGGGCTGATCTTCGGCCTGACGACCCCCGGCGCCGTGGTGGAACTCGATGGAACACCTGTTCTCGTTTCGCAAGACGGTCGCTTCGTGTTGGGTTTCGACCGTGACGAACAGGGCGAGCAGGAACTGGTGGTGACCGAACCAGACCGGCCTCCCAAACGAACGACCCTGCTTATCCATGACAGGGATTGGAAGATTGAACGTGTTGACGGACTGCCGCAGCGCACCGTCACTCCCGACCCCGAAGCGAGCGAACGCATCCGCCAGGAAGCGCAGATGGTGGCCACTGCCCGTTTACGGCGTGAACAACGAGCCGATTATGCAGCCGGATTCTCCTGGCCCGCCCAGGGGCGCATTTCCGGAGTGTATGGCAGCCAAAGGGTTCTGAATGGAACACCGGCCCGGCCCCATTACGGCGTAGACATTGCTGCTCCGACCGGGACGCCGGTCTACGCGCCTGCCGCAGGGACCGTCACCCTGACCCACCCGGACATGTATTACTCTGGCGGCACCATCATTCTGGATCACGGACAAGGACTGAGTTCCACTTTCCTGCACCTGAGCGCGGTCCTGGTCGAATCGGGCAAGCGCGTCAATCAAGGGGATCTCATCGGGAAAGTCGGGATGACGGGCCGCGCCAGCGGGCCACACCTCGACTGGAGAATGAACTGGCTGGATCGTCGTGTGGACCCACAAAACCTGGTCAAAACCGAAAACGGCAGGACCTCACCCTAATACTGCATCAGACAAGATCAGCCCGGGGCTTTCCCAATGGTTGATGGCCGCGGCGACGCCGAAGAGCCGCTTCAGTCGCGGTGAGGACCGAGGCGAACAGGGTTGCCGGCACCTGATACGTAACCACCTTCCACACCCTTGGTGATCACGGACACCGCATTATGCGGGTGCAGGCTTTCGTAATGCGTGCACCGAGCCCAGAAGTCCAGAATGCGTTCTTCGCGGTTCAGTTCCGTCTGAAGTCTGCGTCCGGCATCTTCGCAGAACATCAGGTTGGTACCGTTAAGCAAGGCGAAAGCCTGCTCATCCTCACGCTTGACCGTCGCCTGCACTGGCGTTTTCAGGGCGCCCTCCACCAGGTCGATCAACTCGACGATCGGGAACATCTGGAAAGTCGGCAGCAGGCGTACGCGTAATTCAGCGGCGCTACGCTGGCTGTGCGGGGTAGCGACAATCCCGTCCTCTTCGCCCAGCCATTTGTGGATATCCTCGAACGTGACCGGCTTGTCGGCGTCAAAATCACGCGAAAACTGTTCCTGGATCAATTGCCGTGCCAAGGCCGCGGAACAAGGACAGGTACTGGAGTACAGGACTTCCAGCCCCATTTCCAGGCTGAACTCCTGGCCTTCGAGAATTCCAATCATGGAAACCGGGTAACGGCGCCAGCCTTCATTGTCACTGACCAGCGCCGGACGGCGAACCACGTAATCGAAATCCACGCGCACCAGCGCCCTGTCACTGAGACCCTCATGCGAATCCAGGAAAGAACGCAGTAACTGCCGCAAGGTCGCAGGACTCAGGGGCTGGTCCCGAAAGGCTTTGTCGATATGCAGATAGAGGCGCGACATATGAATACCGCGGACTTCGGGATCAACCAGGTTGACGTAGGCCGTTACGATGGCCGTGGACTGGATCAGGCCGCCCGTGTCATCCTGGATACGCACCGGAACCTCGATCTCGTTCATGCCGACCCACTCGAGGTGTCCCGCGACATCGGGCTGAGCGTCGTTGGCAATATCTGGCATCTGCCTCAGTAAACTATCAATCGGTTTCATGGATATCCTTTTTTGGCCGTCCACGTGCCGGCGAAATGTTACGCCTTCAGGCATCGGCCTTGCGACAAGTCGGTAATTATCGACGATTTTTCATGCTCAACGCAAAAACGTCGAACCCCGTACATGGGTCCGCCAATGGAAAATTAAAAGCGCTGGCGGCCTTCGGTTGACCGCATTATCCGGGCGGGCAATCAGTGCAAGGAACACGCCTTACGAATTCGCAGGTCGATTTCTGTCATCGAGACACCCGTTAAATCCAGGTCGATCTCTTTGACTGTCCGACTGGATACGGAATGCGGCATACACTTTCGTAACCGTCCTAACGTCCTGGGATCAGCGACGATGATCAATTGCTCGAAGTCGTGTGACTGCGCTGCCCTGCTGACTTTTTTCATCACACCCTGGATGAAATGTTGCTCTGCCAGATCATGTGGATCACTTCTGGGCTCCTTGGTGTGCCCGACCGGGCCGCGTACGTGGTGGGAACGACTGCTCGAATCACTGGCCAGCTCCCGGCTGGGCGTGTGTGCAGTGGCCGAATTCATCTGTTGCAGTTGTTCGATGTCGCCCGAAGATGATCCGAGACGGAAAATCCGCGCCCTGCCACCGTCGGTGACCAGGGTCCAGGTATTTTGCTTGATAGCGTTCATTTTCTTTCTCCCAAAACAACCCATTCCTCTACAGGAGGCGATCTGATCTGGGAGTCGATCCCCGGCACAGAATCGCATTTCGACGACCCACCGGTTGTGCTCGGCCACCGCAAACGCGCTTCAGCCACCCGGGAAGATGAGGGCTTCCCGGGTGGCTACGCTGCTTCATGTCAAAGTGCCCTGTGAATAGCTCCGCTTACTCCTTGCCAGACACCTCGACGATGCTGTCGCATCGACTACGAACCACCATGCATTGTCACCATTAGCACAGAACTGAAAATCAGTATTTGATTTGAATCAAGCGAGAACCGGGAAATGAAAAGCAACCCGAGGGCGGGGCGTAGCGCAGCCTGGTAGCGCACCACAATGGGGTTGTGGGGGTCGAAGGTTCACAAAATCGCCGGGAGCGATTTTGAATGACGAGCGCAGCGAGGAGCCCGCAGGGCCGAGCACAGGACGTGCGAGGTAAATCCGATCGCCCGTCCTCAATTCCGCTTCAGTCCCGATTTCCTGCAGAATTTTCATGTGTGGCCCCATGACTCGGGCGCTTTATACATCGCTGCCGATAGGGTAATATGCGCGCCTCGGTCGGGGCGTAGCGCAGCCTGGTAGCGCACCACAATGGGGTTGTGGGGGTCGAAGGTTCAAATCCTTTCGCCCCGACCACTAAACAAAAAAACCGCCTTCAGGGCGGTTTTCTTGTTTACGGAACCGCTGGAGGAATTTGAACCTGAGAAGAAGG
>JAHEFS010000070.1:4497-13761 GCA_024640045.1 Chromatiales bacterium
CTTTCGCCCCGACCACTAAACAAAAAAACCGCCTTCAGGGCGGTTTTCTTGTTTACGGAACCGCTGGAGGAATTTGAACCTGAGAAGAAGGCAATGTCGTGGCGGCATCAACGAAAGTATAGAATGAAGCTGGTGCCAGGACATGCGCTCTTCATCGTGCGGCATCCAGGACACTTCTCTAATCATCAGTCACTGGTACGGCTCAATGGAAAACTTTACGCCTCTGCAATCACTGCTCCTCGACGGCCACGGCGGCGCCCGCGAATTATCCACCGATCAATTGGGCGAACAAATGCCCGGGCAGGTATTGTGGCTGCACCTGGACTACACGGACCCAGCGTCGATCGCCTGGCTGCGCAAACATAGCGGTATCGACAAAGTCTTCATCGAGGCGCTGCTGGCCGAGGATCCGCGGCCCAGGAGCCTGGTGGAAGGTGATGCATTACTGGTCGTACTGCGCGGCATCAACATGAATACCGGCGCAGACCCAGAAGACATGGTTTCACTCCGGATGTGGGTGGAGGCGGACCGCATTCTTACTTTTCGCCACCGGCGCCTGTTGTCCATACAGGAAGTAGCCAGCCAACTCCTGGCGGGTAACGGCCCGGTCTCTTCCGGCGATTTGCTGCACGAAATTGTCGATCGAATGCTGACCAAGATTGGCGAGGTCGTGGGCGGGGTCGAAGAAAATGCCGACGAACTGGAAGAGTTGGTTCTCACGGGCGAGAATCGCGAAATACGTACCCGTTTGTCAGGACTTCGCAGGCAATCGATCGCGCTGCGCCGTTTTATCGCACCTCAACGGGAGACAATTTCAAGGCTGTACGCCGAACGCGTGACATGGCTGAACGATGAGAGTCGTGCGCGCCTGCGAGAAGCTGCCGACCGCATCACCCGCTACATCGAGGACCTCGATTCCGCCCGCGACCATGCGGCGGTAACCTACGAGGAACTGTCCGACCGGCTTGCTGAGCAAATGAACAGAACCATGTACACACTGTCGGTCGTAGCCGCCATTTTCCTGCCGCTGAGCCTGCTTACCGGTTTGCTGGGCATCAACGTCGGCGGCATTCCCGGCACCCAGTCCCCGGTAGCATTTGCCATCGTCACGGTTGTCCTCGTTGCGTTGGGCGTGCTGGAGTGGCTTTGGTTCAAACGTCAAAGCATGCTGTAAATCAGCAAGGGATTGGCGATTCGAACAGCCTCAAAAATTGCTGGGTCGAGCTATAACAGGGCGCTATCTGAAAGTCGCCAGGGGCCATAAACTGAAAAAGCGCCCCTTCGGACGCTTTTCCTGCTTCTTGCATGAGCGATGATTTCAGCGTTTCAAAACCTGTAGCACCTGCTCCAGTTCCATTCGCACCTGGCGAATGATCTGGTGGCTGCGGTTCTGGTCATCGTGCGCCTCATCGCCCTCCAATTGCTGCCGGGCACCACCAATGGTGAATCCCTGCTCGTAGAGCAGACTGCGGATCTGGCGAATCATGATGACGTCGCCACGCTGATAATAGCGGCGATTGCCCCGGCGCTTGACCGGTTTGAGTTGCTCGAACTCCTGTTCCCAATACCTCAGGACGTGCGGTTTGACCCCGCACAACTCACTGACTTCACCGATCGTAAAATACCGTTTCGCCGGGATCGGCGGCAGGTCTTTTTCAATCCCCGGATCCAACATAAGCTTCAACCCTTGCACGTAGTTTTTGCCCAGGCCGGAACGTCACTACCCGGCGCGCGGAAATGGGGATTTCCTCGCCGGTCTTGGGGTTCCTGCCGGGTCGTTGATCTTTATCTCGCAGCTGAAAATTGCCAAAGCCTGACAACTTGACGTTCTCGCCACTTTCCAGGGCTTCCCGAATGACTTCAAAATAGGCGTCTACGAATTCTTTTGCCTCGCGCTTGTTCAGTCCAACTTCGTCGAACAGGCGGTTGGCGATATCTGCTTTGGTTAATGCCATTTCTAACCTCTGTGCTGAGCATTCAGTCGCGTCTCCAGGGCGCGGATTACACCGCTCACCAGGGGCTCGACGACTTCGTCTGTAAGAGTGCAGGAAACGTCCTGCAAAATCAAGCCAATAGCTATACTTTTATAACCAGATTCAACGTTCTGGCCCGAAAACACGTCGAATATCACCAATCTGGCCAGCAGACCGCCTGCAATATCCATCGCGCATTCCCGGATTTGGCGATAGTTTACACCCTCCGGAACGATAAAAGCCAAGTCCCGCCTCACCGAGGGAAAACGAGAAATATTATTCGCGTTTGGTATTTCGCGTTTAAAAAGTAGCTCATTATCAATTTCAAAGGCGAAAACAGGGACCTTGATACCCAGGGCGCGGCCGCGCTCCGGATGTAACGCCCCCAGCCAACCTGCGGGCTGGCCATCGAGACTGACTGCGGCGCTCTGACCCGGGTGCAGCCAGGGATACTCGCGGGCTTCGAGCACGACCGAAGGCGCCGGGCTGCCGCGCAATTCCAGCAACCGTTCAAGATCCTTCTTCAAATCGAAGAAATCCATTGGCCGCTTCGGTGCTCCCCACTGTTCCGGCATCGCGCTCCCACAGGCAACCACGGCAAAGCGATCAATTTCCGCCAGGCTTTCGCGCTGGTGGAATACCCGACCGGTCTCGAACAACCTGACCCGTTCATGCTGGCGCCGCAGATTGCGGCTCAATGAACTCAACAACCCGGGCAACAACGCGGTCCGCATCACACCCATGTCGGAAGATATCGGGTTTGCCAGCGGTAAAACATGTTCAGCAAGATTCAGCGACTCGAGCAGCGCTTGATCTACAAAGCTGTAATTGACCGCTTCCTGGTAACCGGCGGCACACATCGCTTCGCGCGCCTGGTTCAGGGGCACCTGTCGTTCACTGGAGGGCCGCAACCGCAACTCACCCGCCGGAGCCGTTGCAGGCAGATTGTTGTAGCCGTGGATGCGTGCCACTTCTTCGATCAGGTCTTCTTCGATGGCGATATCGAAACGGCTGGAAGGCGCCGTGACCGTCCACTCCTCTTCAGTACCGCTGAGCTCCATCCCCAAGCGTGTGAGAATGGTCTCAACCTCTTCCGCTTCCAGCGCACTGCCCAGCACGCGATTGAGACGCGACAGCCGCAGGCGCACCGGCACGGCCCAAGGCAGGTGTTCGGGCGACTCGCTGACCACCAGGGGCCCAGCCTCGCCACCGGTGATGCTCAGCAGTAATTGCGTGTAACGTTCCACGGCTCGCACCTGCCCCTGGGGATCCACACCTCGCTCGAAGCGGTGCGCCGCGTCCGTGCTCATCCCCAGACCACGAGCTCTGCCGGCAATGGTCGCCGGCGCGAACCAGGCACTTTCCAGGAAAACATTGCGTGTGTTATCGGTGACGCCCGTCGATAGCCCACCCATCAGGCCCGCCAGCGCCACGGGACCGGCTTCGTCGCAAATCGCCAGTAACTCCGGCGTCAGATCGACTTCTTTCTCGTCCAACAGCACCAATTTTTCCCCGGCGCGTCCGCGGCGCACGGTGATTTTTCCCTGCAGGCAGTCCAGGTCGAACGCATGCATGGGTTGCCCCAGTTCCAACAGCACGTAGTTGGTGCAATCGACTGACGCGCTGATGCTGCGCAAGCCGCAGCGGCGCAGGGCCTCCACCATCCACATCGGCGTCGGCGCGGTGGGATCGATACCGCGAATGACCCGGCCGACGTAACGAGGGCAATCTTCAGGCGCCTCGAGCACCACCTCGAACCGGTCCTCGATGCTGGCCTCAACAGGCGCAATTTCGAGCGGGGTATAGTCCGCCTCGCAACTGGCAGCGACATCGCGCGCCAGGCCGCTGATACCCAGGCAATCGGCCCGGTTGGGCGTCAGGTCCAACTCGATGGAAAAATCATCAAGCTTCAGGTATTCGCGAAAATCCTGACCGAGGGGCGCATCCTGCGGCAATTCCATCAAGCCGCTGTGATCTTCGGAAAGACCCAGTTCGCGTGCGGAACACGCCATTCCAAAAGATTCCACGCCCCGCAATTTGGCTTTCTTGATCTTGAAACCCTCTCCAAGCACGGCACCCACCTGTGCGAAGGGAATCTTCAGGCCTGCGCGCGCATTGGGAGCGCCGCAAACCACTTGCAGGGGATCCCCGGAACCGGCATCGATACGGCAAACCCGCAACTTGTCGGCGTCCGGATGGGGTTCACAGCCAACGATCTCAGCCACGCACACACCGGTGAAGGGTGCGGCAACCGGATCGACAGAATCAACCTCCAACCCGGCATCCGTCAGCTTTTCGGCCAGTTCGGCCGGCGCCAGGTCAACCTGCACCCACTGCTTCAGCCATTCCACACTGAATCGCATGCTGCCTCCTACCTGAACTGCCGCAGGAACTGCAGGTCGTTGTCAAAAAATTGCCTCAGGTCCGTGACACCATAACGCAGCATCGCCAAACGCTCGACGCCCATACCGAAGGCATACCCGATGTGTTGTTCACTGTCGACACCGCAAGCCTGCAGCACATTGGGGTGCACCATGCCGCAGCCCAGGATCTCCAGCCAGCCGGGATCAGAGCCATCGTCCTTGTGCCAGGCAATGTCCACCTCCGCCGAGGGCTCGGTGAAAGGGAAATAGGACGGCCGGAAACGCATCTCCAGCGAGGTCTCGAAGAATGCGTTGACGAAGGTCTGCAACACGCCCTTGAGGTCCGACATCGTGACCTGTTCACCGACCAGCAGCCCCTCCACCTGGTGAAACATGGGGGAATGGGTCTGGTCATAGTCACTCCGGTAAACCTTGCCGGGGGCGATGATCCGAATGGGCGCGCCCTGCTTTTGCATTTCCCGTATCTGAACGGGGGAGGTATGCGTTCGCAGCAACCGGCCATCGCCAAAGTAAAACGTATCGTGCATGGCGCGAGCCGGGTGATGGGCGGGAAAATTCAGTGATTCAAAATTGTAGTAGTCGTCTTCGACTTCGGGACCGGTCGCCACCTCGAACCCGAGGTGGGCGAAAATCTCGATAATGCGTTGCATGGCGCGTGTCACCGGATGCAAACCGCCGCGCTCCTCACCGCGCCCGGGCAAAGTGACATCCACTCGCTCTGCGGCCAGGCGTTCAGCCATCTGTCCGGCTTCGATCTCCGCGCGGCGGGCATTGACTCGCTCCGCGACTTCAGCCTTGGCCTCATTTACGGCCTGACCAAAACTGCGGCGTTCATCCGGGTCCATACCGCCCAGTGTTTTCAGCAGCGCGGTGATTTCGCCCTTTTTGCCAAGATACTGAACGCGCAAGGCATCCAATTCACGGGCATCCCCGCACTCGGCGATGGCCGCACGCGCCGCTTCCAGCAGTTGAGTGACTGAATCCAAAGTTTTCCTAATCCAAACGTAGCACGAGGGAAGAGCTCAGGCCCTTCCCTCGCGTTATCCCGCGCCGGTTGCAGGTGTTGCGAACCGGCGCCCAATTTCTTCCCGGCAAAACCGGGATGAGCGGGTTAACCCAGGCTGGCCTTGGCTTTTTCAGCCAGCGCACCAAAAGCGGCGGGATCGTGTACCGCCAGGTCCGCCAGGACCTTGCGATCGATCTCGATGTCCGCCTTGTTCAGGCCATCCATGAAACGGCTGTAGGACAAACCGCATTCACGAGCCGCAGCATTGATCCGCACGATCCACAACTGCCGGAATTGCCGCTTGCGCTGGCGCCGGTCGCGGTAGGAATACTGAGCCGCCTTGGTAACCGCCTGCTTGGCAACACGGAAAACCTTGCGCCGCGCACCGTAATAACCCTTGGCTTCCTTCAGAACTTTTTTGTGCCGGGCACGCGCCTGGACACCACGTTTTACTCTTGCCATTTTCCTGTTCCTCCCTTAGCTGTACGGCAGCAGACGCTTGACGGATTTCTTGTCGGCGGCATCGATCATGTCGGTCCGTCGCAAGCCGCGCTTACGCTTCTGCTTCATCTTGGTGAGGATATGGCTCTTGAAGGCGTGACCGCGTTTAAAGCCGCCTGAAGCGGTTTTCTTGAAACGCTTGGCCGCGCCCCGGTTGGTCTTCATCTTGGGCATGGTCTACTCCTGTGATCCTTTTCGGACCGTTTCATTTGCGCCACGTGAGCGGCTGTTTTCACAGCACTTTGCTTGCTTGCTCAGCTACGCTTCTTCGTTCATCGCGAACTCGTGTCCGCGACGTCTAAAATCTTCGGCTGTCAGGCCTTCTTGGGACTGATCAGCATTACCATCTGGCGGCCTTCCATTTTCGGGAACTGCTCGACCACCACCTCTTCGACCAGGTCGTCCCTGATCCGTTCCAGCATGGCAGCGCCCAGTTCCTGGTGGGCCATTTCGCGTCCGCGGAAGCGCAACGTCACCTTGACCTTGTCGCCTTCGCCGATGAAGCGACGCACATTACGCATCTTCACCTGGTAATCGGCTACTTCGGTGCCGGGCCGGAATTTTACTTCCTTGACGTGGGTCACCTTCTGTTTCTTTTTGGCTGCCTGCGTCTTTTTGGCCTCTTCGAACCGGAACTTGCCGTAATCCATGATCTTGCAGACCGGCGGTTCGCCATTGGGTGCGATTTCCACCAGGTCGAAACCACTTTCGCTGGCCATTTCCAGCGCCGCTTCGATCGCCATGATACCGACCTGCTCTCCTTCCAGGCCGATCACCCGTACCTGCGGCGCCGTTATATCTTCGTTTCGCCGCGTGTCTTTGTTGCTTGCGATGTGCTGTTACTCCTTTCCAGTTTCAGTCGAACCCCGCATACCCACACGATTTGCGAGGTGCTCAGAGAAAGCCTCGAGCGTCATGCTGCCCAGGTTTTCACCTTCCCGAGTTCTCACGGCGACGGTCCCTTCCTCGACCTCGCGGTCGCCTATGACCAACAGGAAAGGAACTCTCCGTAAAGTGTGCTCGCGGATTTTAAAGCCGATCTTCTCGTTTCTCAAGTCTAAATCGACTCTGAAACCTTGTTTTTCAAGGGATTGGGCAATTTCCTTGCAACGATCGTCCTGACGATCGGTAATATTGAGCACCGAAACCTGAACCGGAGCGAGCCATGCCGGCATCTTGCCCCCATGGTTTTCAATGAGAATTCCGATGAAACGCTCCAGCGAACCCAGGATGGCACGGTGCAGCATGACCGGTGTCTGCCGGGAACTGTCTTCGGCAATGTAGTGTGCACCGAGGCGTTCTGGCATGTTGAAGTCCAACTGCAACGTCCCGCATTGCCAAACCCGACCGATGGTGTCGCGCAGCGAAAAGTCGATCTTCGGCCCATAGAACGCGCCGTCACCGGGATTCTCACGGTATTCGATCGACGAGGCCTCGAGCGCACTGGCCAGGGCCGCCTCAGCCTTGTCCCACAGGCCATCGTCACCAATTCGTTGCTCCGGCCGCGTGGATAACTCCACCATGACTTCGTTGAAGCCGAAATCGGCGTAGACGCTGTAGAGCAAATCGATAAAAGCCGAAGCCTCGGACTGCAACTGGTCCGGGGTACAGAAAATGTGGGCATCGTCCTGGGTGAAGGCCCGCACCCGCATCAGGCCATGCAAGGCGCCGGAAGCCTCGTTCCGGTGACAGGAGCCGAACTCCGCCATGCGCAACGGCAGGTCGCGGTAACTGTGGAGGCCCTGGTTGTACACCTGCACGTGACAGGGGCAGTTCATCGGCTTGATCGCGTAATTGCGGTTTTCCGAATCGGTCAGGAACATGTTTTCGAGGTACTTGTCCGCGTGCCCCGATTTCTCCCACAACGACAGGTCCACGATCTGCGGCGTATTCACCTCCTGGTAACGGGCTTCCCGCAAGCGCGCACGGATGTAATTCTGCACCTCGACATAGATCTTCCAGCCGTGGTCATGCCAGAACACCATCCCCGGCGCCTCTTCCTGGAAATGGAACAGGTCCAGTTGCCGACCCACTTTGCGGTGATCTCGCTTCTCGGCTTCCTCCAGCCGATGCAGGTACTGCTTGAGGTCCTTCTTGTTGGCCCAGGCGGTCCCGTAAATGCGTTGCAGCATCTCGTTGTTCGAGTCACCCCGCCAATAGGCGCCGGCCAGCTTGGTCAGCTTGAAAGCACCAAGGTGTGAGGTATTGGGGACATGCGGCCCTCGACACAAATCGACCCAACCGCCCTGCCCGTATAACGACAGTTCCTCATCCCCCGGGATATCGGCAATGATCTGTGCTTTGTATTCCTCGCCCTGGGCACGGAAAAAATCGACCGCCTCATCACGCGACTTGACCGAACGCTCAACCGGCAGCGCCTCGGCCACGATATTCGCCATTTCCGCCTCGATCTTCTCCAGGTCTTCCGGGCTGAATCCGGGCTCGTAGGCAAAGTCGTAGAAAAAACCGTTCTCGATGACGGGGCCGATGGTGACCTGCGCGTCCGGGAACAAGCGCTGTACGGCCTGCGCCAACAGATGGGCCGTGGAATGACGGATGATTTCCACGCCCTCATCATCCCGCGCGGTGATGATGCGCAGGCTGGCATCTGCAGCGATTTCGAACGACGCATCCACCAGTCGCCCGTCGACCTCGCCCGCCAGGGTGGCCTTGGCCAGGCCGGGACCGATATCAGCGGCCACGTCCATAACGCTGACGGATGAATCGAATTGTCTCTGGCTGCCGTCCGGCAGAGTGATTGCTGGCATTGGATTGTCCCGTTTAGTTACCCTGTAACGAAAAAAAGGGCGCACAGCGCCCCGTCGGTTCGCCATGCGCGGTCCGCGTTATCGGGTCAAAGTTCGCGTCTGCTTAATCACGGTGTGTATTGTACGGCGATTGGCCCATAGATAAAAGAAGGGCGCCCGCAGGCGCCCTCAAATAGATGAATTTCAGCCAGCAGGCGTTTACAGCAAGGGTTCCTCGCCACACACATCGCCTGCGAATACTTGTTGCACATCATCGACGAAACAGCTACCGATCGGGTCTCCCAGTGGAGGACCATCGATCTGGCAATCATCGCCGAGACGGACAAAGTCCGTGAACTGGTCTACGAACACCTCCGGCTCCACTTCCTCGGTGCCGCTGTAGCAAGAGTCCATCGTCGCCGCGATATGGCCGTCATGGCCGCGGGACTTGGAACTGATGTTCAGCTCCTTGTACTCCATTCCGGCGCCGTCGATGGCGTCATAGACGCAACCGCAATGCAGGATCGTGGATTTGGGCTTCTTCTCCGCCAGCACCGGGCCGGCCATTCCGATCAGAACGAGAGATAGTGCGAACAAAAAGATCTTCTTCATTTTCAAACTCCATTTGCAAATGAATGAACATGGCAGCGCAA
>JAHEFS010000229.1:0-30796 GCA_024640045.1 Chromatiales bacterium
AACGGAGGGCGGCGTGCTGAAAAAGTGGGGAAGTCCTCGAGTTTTCCGATGATGATCAGTGCGACCATGGTCCGGACACATTTTTCGCACTCGCAGCAATTGATCGGCATACCGGTTTGTTGATCAAAGTTCAGTGCTCCAAAGCACACCCTCAGGCTTTTACGGACACTGGGGAACTCAGCAAGGATCTCTGTTTTTCTCGATCGGGAATGCGTGGTTCCGGTGTGTATGACCTGCAGCTGGTCGCTGCTGAAATGGTGATCCACGGCGGGGTGCGAGCCATCCGGTTCAAGCTGGTTGTACGCATACGTCGCGTGGCCTGAAATTCCGAACCTGCCGAACAGGCCGCCCAGGGCATGCGCGCACGTGGCCAGTGCGCTGCTGTAGGAATGAACCTGCTCCCGCCTCGGTAACGTGGCGTTTCTGAAAGCCTTCATATTGCTGTCGATCATCAGCAAATTGACGCCCCACTCTTTGAGGATCGGCTGATAAATGCCCTGCATCCTCTGGGCGAGGCCTCGACGTTCGGGATCGTAAAATTGGTCAAAACCGTTAATCATCAAGGCATGGGTGATGCCAAATCCCGGGTATTTAACGTTCGCTGGCAGCATTTGAAGAACAGCGTGAAATGAGTCCAGGCCCCCTGAAAAAGTGCAGCCCACGCCCTTGGGCCTCAAGTCCTCCCGGCGCTCCACGAGGTCCTCATAATGAATTTCAATCCGCTTGAAGAGCTCTGGCCACCAGGTGTTGAGAATGCGCTGGTAGGTGTCGAGGCCGCTGGCAAGACGGGCGCTCACCTTGCCCTCTACGCGAATCTCCTCACCCAGGTGCATGGCCGATGTGATCAGCCCGACGAGAAACGAATCCGCCATGCCTGGCAGAAAGAACGACGCTTCGCCTTGAGTGGCGAACCAGAATGTCTCGGGGCAGTTCACGCCGCGCGTATCAACGGTGACGGGCGCGGACAGCACGGTTTGATCGCCCTGTCGTGTTATTGAAGATGGTCCGATTCTCATTTCAACTTGGTCTTGAACGAAAAATTAGTGATGCATATTAGTAAAAAAACCGGCCGGGGTGGCTTTTAGGTATTGGTGGACCCCGCATCGCGTGCGTGGCAATTGTTGGCTGCAGGGGGCAGACTGGCACAATCGCTTTCTCCGGCAAGGAAATCAACATGCATCGAATACACTTTCTTGCGGCCCTGATCGCATTGCTGTTTTGGCATGACTCCCTTGGTGCGGCGCAAACCACCAGATGGCCGAATGGCGCGCTGGTGGCTGTCAGCCTGTCTTATGATGACGCGCTGGACTCACAGCTTGATATCGCGATTCCGGCCCTGGATCGTCACGGATTCAGAGCTTCATTTTATGTTCCGGCTTCCTATTCAGGTATGCAGCGGCGACTGGAGGAGTGGCGTCAACTCGCCCAGCACGGACACGAATTGGGTAATCACACCCTGTTTCATTCCTGTCATCCCGAGCGGCCCTGGGTCGAACCCGAACAGGATCTCGAGCGGTACACACTAAAACAGATTACCCGTGAAATTCAGACTGCGAACACCTTTCTCAAGGCCCTGGATGGGTTGAGCGAACGTACCCTGGCACCGCCTTGTTCAGACCTGACGATCGCTGGTGAAAGCTACTTGCCTTCGGTCTCCGCCGATTTCATTGCCGTCAGAGGGCGAGACAACGGCCTGCCCCCCGGGAGCCAGGCATTGTTTGCCGCCGACGGCCTGGATGGTGCGGCCCTGGTCCGGTTCGTACAAGACAACAGCTCACCCGGAATGTTGATCCACATCGTTTTTCATGGTGTCGGCGGAGACATCTTGCCGGTGACGGAGGCTGCTCACGAACAACTGCTCGAGTTTCTGGCCCAACATCGCCAAGTTTATTGGGTGGATACGTACCGTGAAATCATGCTGCACGTGCGGCGGCGGGGGGACTGAAAAACGGGCGCCAGAATGGCCCGGTTTTGACAGGAAAGACGTTCCTTGAAGTGGGGTAACGGATGATTGGCTTGAGGTGAATCACTGCACTGCAATCAGTGCGTTGCGGTCACCGCCGGAATGATCGTGGCCACCAGGATGGCTGACTGGATGGCGGCGACAGCTTCTTTCGTTGCCTGCCCGACAAGTTGGCCGTTGGTGAGTTTTTCCAGCCGGTCTTTGCGGGTTTTCAGCCGCTTTTTGTCGATCACCCTGGCCAGTAGTCCCGTTGCCTGTGCAAGGGTGATGATAATGACCGTACGCTGGTCGACCCGGGGGGTGCCGGTGAAAATGGCCGCTTCCAGCCGCTTGATCAACTCCTGTTCCGGTTTGCCATCTGCTTCGGGGAACACCTGCCGTTTGAAAAATTTCAACACCGTGCCGGTTTCCTCGGTCAACAATCCCCTGGAAACCAGCTGCCGCGCCGTGCGGTGGTAGAGATCCTTTGTCGCGGCAAACTTCATCACCCAGTGGGTGGCCGGTCTCTCCTTGCGTGAATCGCAAACCAGCCGATACGATTCAGCGAGAATCGCATCGCGAGGCTCGGCGTTGGGCCGACTGCTGATTTTTTTGTGTTTGTCGTCGGCCAGTCTGACTGCGCCATCCATTACCAACTCGGCCAGTATGGCTCCACCCATAGCATTGTTGTAGAGGCTGGAGTTGAGCGTGCCCTTGTCGTCATCCAGCGCCAGCAGCAGGATTTCCTCATACAGGCAGAGAGGTGAAGGGGGCCTCATGCGTTACTCCGGGTCTTGGGGGCCGCTCTATTGTCCACTTTCAGGCACGCGGACGCGAATATAGAGTCGGTCAGGTTCAACCAGATGCTGAAAATGGCGCCCGGCAGCGCGGCGCCCGCGGTAAAGAATTTGACCGCCAGAGCGGTGGCCAGGGCCACCCACCCTGCAGGCTCTGCTGCCTTCAGTGGTACTGGAACACCAGTACTCGAAGCGATGCAGGCCCCACTACCATCATCTCGCTGAAGCTGCCGCCATCAGGGGTCTCGCCGCTTTGTGGCTCCGCGGTCCAGTATCCGGCCTCTTCGGCTCTCTTTTGGATCCCGGCGAGGTCGGTCGTTTCAATGACGGTGGTCATTTGCACCGGCTCGGCCGCATCCGGTACCCGCATGCCGGGCATCTCAAGGAGAAACAAGCCACGGGGTTCGCTGCTGGTGGAAAACAAGGCCAGCCTCAAGGGTTGCTGATGTTCGATGTTGAACACCAGCGGCAGGTAGGGATCGGCCCCGGGGGGCAGGGTAAAGCTCATGTCCAGGCTGAAGCCAAGCACGTCCTGGAAAAACGCGATGCCCTGATCCAGATTGGGCACCTGGATCGCCAGGCGCTTGATACGCGCGGTTGCTGCGGGCGTCTCCGTTTCAGCGGCGATGACCTGTTCGGCCTGGGCCGACGAGAAACCCCCGGCACAGAGTAAGAATAAAAGCGTTGTGACAGAGCGCAAGAGTTTGCTCATCGATGCATCTCCTCCCTTGCGGGATCCGCTGAATGCAGAACCTCGAAGTATTCGGCGGTGACGGGCATGTCATCGCTCACTTCCAGCCCGTAAGGGGAGAGTTTCTCATTCCACACTGCGATATGCAGGGGTCGCCAGGCCTTGATATCCCGCATGGGGAGGCCTTCCTCGGCGACATCGGCAGCACTGACCTTGCCGAATTTGAGGGACTGTACTCGCTTCAGTTTCATCAGCAGGGCCGGTGCACCCCGTGCGTCCAGTGCAATGATGTGCATACCCGCCACCGGTTCCGGCTGGCCAGTTTGCTCTCGCAGCCAGGGCAGCGAATAAGTCATGGTCTTCTCGCCGATGGCGATGCGTTCGATGATCAACCTGACCATTTCTGCATCCGTGCCGATGCGGCGGACGTCCACCTCCGTATCCACGGGTAGTCCTGCTGCCATTAGAAAAGACTTGGTGGATTCAGCGTTTCCGGGCTTGCTCATTTCAGTCCTCCGACGGGTTCGACATAGCTTAACCGGCCTGAAGCGGTTTGCCACCGCATTGCGGGCAGATTGCGTGCACCAACATGGTGCATCTGCCCCATTCAGGACCCCTTTCTCGCCCAACTTTCGCACCGGCCCAGTCCGCGTGGCCGCGAAACTCCGGAGTTCCAGCGTCCCTGGCCAGCTGGCACGAAAACTGCAACATACCTTTCGTTCGTTATTCCACGCACCACTGCCAGGAGAGCAATGCATGAAACTGGTTACCGCCATCATCAAGCCGTTCAAGCTGGACGATGTCCGTACAGCGCTCGGCGAAGTCGGCGTCACCGGGCTGACCGTCACGGAAGTCCGCGGCTTTGGACGTCAAAAGGGGCACACCGAGCTGTATCGGGGTGCTGAATACGTGGTGGATTTTCTGCCCAAGATGAAAATCGAAACCGCTGTTGCCGAGGACCAGGTTGAGCTGGTTGTCGAGGCCATCTGCAGGGTGGCGGCAACGGGGAATATCGGCGACGGCAAGATTTTTGTCAGTTCGCTTGATGAAGTCATCCGCATCCGCACCGGCGAGACCGGGCCCGAAGCCATCTGAGGAGTGAGCGCAATGGAAAACCAGATTTTTGAACTACAGTATGCGCTGGACACCTTCTACTTCCTGGTGTGCGGCGCCCTGGTCATGTGGATGGCAGCCGGCTTTGCCATGCTGGAGGCCGGGTTGGTCCGGGCCAAGAACACCACTGAAATCCTGACCAAGAACGCGGCGCTGTATTCGGTCGCCTGCTTCATGTACCTGGCCTGCGGTTACGCCGTGATGTATGGCGGCGGCTACTTCCTGGAAGGGATAGAGGCTTTCGACCTGGACGAAGTGTTGGCGGCTTCTGCTGAAAACGGCTTTGACGGTGACTCGGTCTATTCTGCCGCCTCTGACTTTTTCTTCCAGGTTGTTTTCGTTGCGACCGCCATGTCGATCGTTTCCGGCGCGGTGGCCGAGCGCATGAAGCTGTGGGCCTTTCTGATCTTCGCGGTCGTCATGACCGGGCTGATTTATCCCATGGAGGGTTCATGGACCTGGGGCGGCAATGACGTCTTTGGCCTGTACAACCTGGGCGAGGATTTCGGCTTCAGTGATTTTGCCGGCTCCGGTATCGTGCACATGGCCGGCGCAGCCGCCGCACTCTCGGGCGTCTTGTTGCTGGGTGCGCGTAAAGGAAAATATGGTCCCAACGGGGTTGGTGCCTTACCCGGAGCCAATTTGCCGCTGGCAACACTGGGCACCCTGATTCTGTGGATGGGCTGGTTCGGCTTTAACGGGGGCTCGGTGCTGAAACTTGGCGACGCAGCCAGTGCTCATTCGGTAGCCATGGTGTTTCTCAATACCAATGCCGCGGCAGCGACCGGTCTGATTGCGGCCCTGGCCACGGCCCGTGTGGCCTTCGGCAAGGCCGATCTCACCATGGCGCTCAACGGTGCATTGGCTGGTCTGGTCGTCATTACGGCTGAACCTTCCACACCGACTGCCGCGCAGGCTTCCATTTTTGGCCTGGTGGCAGGCGTGCTGGTGGTTTTCTCCATCGTGGCGTTGGACAAGTTCAAGATCGACGATCCGGTGGGCGCGATCTCAGTTCATGGTGTGGTGGGGTTCCTGGGACTGATGCTGGTGCCCGTCACCAATGGTGAAACCAATTTCCTGGGTCAGTTTGTCGGAGCGGCCACCATCTTCATCTGGGTGTTTGGCTTCAGCCTGGTCGTCTGGTTGGTGCTCAAGACGGTGATCGGCATTCGCGTCGATGAACAGGAAGAGTACGAGGGTCTGGATATCGGAGAATGTGGCCTCGAGGCCTATCCCGAGTTCACCCAGGCAAGGTAAGTGGGGGAGACCCGGTGACGCTGACGGAGGCGTCACCGGGTCGAATGTGCAGGTTGCGGGGCCGACTGCGATATGGGGGTGTCGCTGATTTCCTGAAGAAATGCCCGCGCCGGGGGCGGCAGATGCCGCCCTCTTCTTGTCACCACGCCATAAGTTCGTTTAGGGAAGTATTCGCTCATATTCCGTGCCACCAGCCGGTCGCCTTCTCGCAGGCAGATACTGGTAACGATCGAGATCCCGAAGCCTGACTCAACGTAGCGCTTGATCACTTCCCAGCCACCGACCTCCAGCACCACCTCGTACGGCACCCTGGCTTGTTGAAAGACCCGGTCGACCATGCGCCAGGTCGTCAGGCGGCGCGGCGGAAGGATCAGTCCGTAGGGTCCAATATCCTGTAACTGGATGTGTTCCTTGTTCACCAGCGGGTGGCCCAGTGGCAGGATCAGGGCAGGGTCGAAGGAGTAAAGCGGTGTGTAACTGATGTCCGAGGGGATATCGAGCATGGAGCCTATCGCGAAATCCACGCGGTCTCCGCGGATCATCTCCATGCCGTCGCGGCCGGTCACATTGCGCAATTGAACGTGAATGTTGGGGAATTTTTCGCGAAACCGGGCGACCAGTTCCGGCAGGATATAGATGATGGTTGATTCACCAGCGGCAATGACTACCTCGCCACTGTCCAGGCTGCCGCGCACTTCCTTCTTGAATCGCTGATTAATCGAGTCGATTCCTTCGACCAGTGGCTGAGCCATGTCAAGGAACTTTGCGCCCTGGGGCGTAAGCTGAATGTTTGGGCCACGCCGTTCGAACAGGACCGTCTGGAGTTCTTCTTCCAGGGCCTTGATCTGCAGGCTGATGGCGGACTGGCTGAGGAATAACTCATCGGCCGCTGCCACCATTTTGCCGTTGCGCGCTACCGCGCAAAATGCCCGCAGTTGTTTCAGCGGGTTGCCCTTGTAGTAATAGCGGCGGGTTTTTTCCATAAAAAACAGGCCCTTATATATTTAACAAAACTCAATATAGGTATTTAAATATATTGATTGTCAATATTATCAAGTCGCTCATATAGTGGCCACTCGCTTTCATGGGCCATCGATTGAGTTGCTAGACAGTAGTGAGGAGTAAAACAGTGAACCCGAATGACGCGGTAGCAAAGATCAAGCAGGAGTGGGCCGAAAACCCACGTTGGAAAGGGGTCAAGCGCGGTTACACCGCCGAAGACGTGACACGTCTGCGCGGCACGGTACAGATCGAGTACAGCCTTGCCCGGCAGGGTGCTGAAAAGCTGTGGAAGTCGCTGTTTACCGAACCCTACGTCAATTCACTGGGCGCGCTGACCGGCAACCAGGCCATGCAGCAGGTCAGGGCCGGTCTGAAGGCTATTTACCTTTCTGGTTGGCAGGTGGCAGCCGATGCCAACCTGGCGGGACAGATGTACCCCGACCAGTCGCTGTACCCGGCAGATTCTGTGCCCAACGTGGTGCGACGCATCAATAATGCTCTGTTGCGTGCAGACCAGTTGTCCCACGCCGAAGGCGACCACGGTGTCGACTGGATACAGCCCATCGTGGCCGATGCAGAAGCCGGTTTCGGCGGCGTACTGAATGCACACGAATTGATGAAAGCCATGATCGAGGCAGGTGCTGCCGGCGTGCATTTCGAAGATCAACTCGCTTCGGCCAAGAAATGCGGCCACATGGGCGGCAAGGTGCTGGTTCCCACGCAGGAGGCCGTATCCAAGCTGGTCGCGGCGCGCCTGGCGGCCGACATCATGGGTGTTCCCACGGTGCTGCTGGCCCGGACCGATGCCAATGCGGCTGGCCTGATTACTTCGGATGTGGATCCTTACGATAAGCCGTTCCTGACAGGCGGCCGTACGGTCGAGGGTTTTTACGAAACCCGTGCGGGCCTGGACCAGGCGATTGCCCGCGGCCTGGCTTACGCGCCGTATTCGGATTTGCTGTGGTGCGAAACAGCGCACCCGGATCTGGATGAAGCGCGGGTTTTTGCCGAGGCCATTCGCAAGGAATACCCGGACCAGTTGTTGGCTTATAACTGTTCACCGTCGTTCAACTGGAAGAAGAACCTGGACGATGACACCATCGCCAGGTTCCAGCGGGAACTGGGCGCGATGGGTTACAAGTTCCAGTTCATCACCCTGGCTGGCTTCCACGCACTCAATCATGGCATGTACACCCTGGCTCGCGGTTACCGCGAACGCCAGATGTCGGCCTACGTCGAGCTGCAGGAGGCTGAATTCGCCGCCGAGTCGATAGGTTACTCAGCGACCAAACACCAGCGCGAAGTGGGCACCGGTTATTTCGACCAGGTCACGCAGGTGATCTCCGGTGGACACTCGTCACTGTCGGCCTTGCATGGCTCGACCGAGGAAGAGCAGTTCGAGGAAGCGGTTTAGAACTACGGCACATTGAACGTAAAAAGGCCGGCATTGCCGGCCTTTTTTTCGCCCGCAGGGGCGAGCGGTTCACCACGGAGTTGCGCGATTTCGCGGGCTCACGGTGGAGCATGATCCTGACCCGTTACCGGGTCATGTATGCTCTAGCCTGGCAATGGTCGTGACCTGGCAGTTGCCCATTACCTGACGTGGCACTTATTAGGTAAGGCCAATGAACGAAAAAATGCAAAGCAGATCGATGCTCAGGAAACTCATTGCCGTGGTCCTTGCCTTCGGGCCGGGTATATTTGCCATCGGCTACACGATAGGCACCGGCAGCGTCACGTCCATGGTAGTGGCCGGCAGCCGCTTCAACATGCAGTTGCTGTGGGTGCTCCTGTTGAGCTGCCTGTTCTCGGGATTGCTGATCTACTCGTATGGAAACTATGCGCTGGTGCGTGGCGAGACAGCCCTGTTCGGCTTTCGCAGGCACCTGCCCCTGGGAAGAACGATCGCCATACTGATCATCGTCGGCGTGTCGTTCGGGCAGTGGAATTCACTCACCGGCATTCTGGGCATCTCATCCAACATCATTTACGAGGTGCTGGTCGTTTACTTCCCGTCCCTCCGCGATCACGAGTACGGCCTGGTCCTGGGTATCGCGATGGCAATTATGGGTGCCATGTACGCCCTGCTCATGGTAGGCCGCTACAGCTTTTTCGAGAAAGTGCTGGTGCTGTTCGTATCCATCATGGCGCTTTCCTTCCTGCTGTCCCTGGTTCTGGTCTACCCGTTGCCGGCCGATGTGTTGCGCGGACTGCTGCCGTCCATTCCCCGGGTCGAAGGCGGCCGTATGCTGGTGGCGGCCTTTGTGGGCACCACCATGGCTGCCGCCACTTTCCTGTCGCGTCCGCTGTTCATCCGTGGCAAGGGCTGGACACTGGAAAACCGGGTACAGCAACGCAACGACGCCATCGTTGCCGCCGTGCTGGTTTTCATCATCAGTGGCTCTATCATGGCGGTCGCCGCCGGTGGACTCTACCGGGAGGGGTTGGTCGTGACGAAAGTGCTCGACATGGGGCAGACGCTGGAGCCCATCGCCGGCAGGTTCGCGCTCACCCTGTTCTTTTTCGGCACCTTCAGCGCCGGGCTGTCCTCCATTTTTCCCTGCCTGATGATCGCGCCGATGCTCGTCGCCGATTACCAGTCCGGTGAGCTCGATGTCAACTCCAGGCAGTTCCGCGTGATTACCGCGATCGCCTCGCTCTATGCCCTGGTGGTGCCGGTGTTCGGCGTCAACCCGATCAACGCCCAGTTGCTGACCCAAGTGTTCAACGTATTCGTATTGCCGCTGGTGATCGCTGGCATGTGGGTACTGATCAACCGTCCCTCTTTGATGGGCGATTACCGCGCCGGCCTGCCACTCAACGTCGGGCTCGCGTTGGCCTTGTTTTTCTCCCTGGTCATCTCCTATAACGGAGCACTGGCCATTGTCGGAACCTGAACAAGAGGCTTTATTTCGAAGACACAGACCCATGCCTACCCGTCGAGAAGCACTGACCCTGGCTTCCATTGCGATAGCCGCCCTCACATTACCTTTGCCGGTTTGCGCCAAACCGGCAGGTGCAGGCGGTCGAAAGATCCACCTGTTTTCCAAGCACCTGCAGTGGCTGGACTACGACCGCATGGCCGAAACCGCCGCAATGATCGGATTCGATGGAGTCGACCTG
The DNA here is from genome assembly GCA_024640045.1 of Chromatiales bacterium. Taxonomy (GTDB): domain Bacteria; phylum Pseudomonadota; class Gammaproteobacteria; order Xanthomonadales; family SZUA-36; genus WTJD01. Next base: position 9,926 of record JAHEFS010000229.1, read on the forward strand.
ACTGTCCGCCCCGGCGGACACGTTCTTCCGGAGAACGTCGAAAGTGACCTGCCCCGGGCCGTTTCCGCCTTACGCGCGGCAGGGCTCGAAGCCGACCGCATCACCACCGCCATTACCGACCCGGATGACCCCCTTGCCCGGCGCATCCTGGAGACCTCTGCCAACCTGGAAATCGGCATTTACCGCATGGGCTGGTTGAAGTATGACCAGCAACGGCCCATTCCGGAGCAATTGAATGAATATCGCAAGCGGCTCGAGCGGCTGGCGGAACTGAACCGGACGCTGGGCATTCACGGTGCCTATCAGAACCATGTCGGAACGGGCGTGGGTTCGCCGGTCTGGGATGTGTGGCTGCTGTTAAAGGATATCGATCCCAGGTGGCTCGGGGCTCGCTACGATGTGCGTCACGCCGTGGCCGAAGGCAGTAGGTCCTGGGAGTTGGGGCTGCAGTTGCTGGCGCCCCATATCCGCTCACTGGATATGAAGGATTTCATCTGGGCTGACCGGGATGGGGCTTGGGGCGTCGAAAGCGTGCCGCTGGGGCAGGGTGCCGTGGACTTCCAGCGCTACTTCGAACTGCTGGAGCAATGGTCGGTCGAGGGTGACATGACCTTGCACCTGGAATATCCCCTGGGCGGTGCGGACAAGGGAAAATCTGAACTCAGCATCCCCGAAACAGAGGTCATTCGGGCCATGGCGCAGGACCTGGCGTTCCTGGGCAAACTGACCTGAGCAAGGGCGATCTATACCTCGTGGTGACAGCGACTATCCAAGTGACCCATGCAACGGCTTTCTGCCCCGCTTGTTAACACTCGGTGGGGTGAACTGATTGCTGCGTTCAAGGGTCTCACTTACACTGGAGAAGTAGTGCGATGGGGGCGCCACCAGGCAGAACTTTCTCAAGCACGCAAGCTGCCCAGCAATATCTTGACGGCAGAAGGAAATCAGCAATGAACCGTAAGCTCACGACCGCGACGCTCATCAGCACCGCGTTGCTCATGGCCTGTGCCGGCCCCGCACCTGCACCCGAACCCGGAATGAAAGTCCTGCATCACGCCTGGGGTGAGGAAATGCAGGTTGCCACCGATGCGGACTGGAGCGGTTATACGAAGATCATTCTTCGTTCCGCCCCTGTGGCCTTCATGGATAACTGGCGGAGAAACCAGGAGAGATTACACGGAAAGCAGATCCGGGATGAAGACGTGGAGCGGATCGCGAAGGCGGTGTCTGACCGATTGGCCCAGGCGATGTCTGCAGCCTTGACCGAACAGGGGGGCTATGAGCTCACCAGCGAAAGCGGCCCTGGCGTGATGGAATTTCAACCGAACATCATCGACCTGAACATCCAGGCGACGGGCTGGGTGGAGAACGCCATAGTCGAGTACCTACCGCAAACTCGCGGCGAAATGACAGTCGAAGTGGTCATCCGCGATTCCGTGAACAACGAGCTGCTGGCCGTGGCCTGGCAGCAACAGTCCGACCCGCGCCAGGGTGATATGGAGAGAACGCTCAGTGTCAGCAACGCGCATGCATTCCGGCTGATGTCCAGAAACTGGTCCAGCTGGCTGGTAGGGCAACTAGATGAAGCCAGGGCCGGTTCCTGAGAACGATTGACCTCGGATACGGGTAGCCGAATGTGCGGCTGGATATGCTCCGCTCGGATCCCGGTCGGGTGATGATGCTCAAGACATTGATTTTAAAATTTTTGATTTTCGTGTTTGCTCTAACGCTCGTTGGACTCGCAGAGGCCGGTCCGAGTGAAATACCAGCCGAACGGCTTCTTTCGGACGAAGAACTAATCTTGCTGCTTGATCCCGACTCCGAACCGGCTCTGGAGCCGGTTCAGCGGTTGTTCGAGGAAAACAGTGAGGGGGCCATGCAGGCGTTCGCGGCGCATTTCCGCGAGGCGTTTTCAGAGCGATACTATTTTGACTGGAAGAGCCTCGATGCACGATTTGGCTACTACCGGGAACGATTTCCTTCGCGTCGAGCCACTCATCAACAGAACGCCGACATCCACCAGGGACTGTACCCGGCCGAGGCGCGCTGGCTGCTGCCCTATCGCAATCTCAAGGGGAACGAGGTCACTGCCTACGAACTCAGGCACCTGGCGCGCCAGCACAAGGTGTTGGATATGGCATTTATGCACCTTTACGAGGGCCGGAACCCCGAGTACGTGCAGTATTTTGTCGGCCAGATGCGCTCGCTGAATCGCGCTTTCGAAGATCGTGAATTCGAGGATGACGAAGGCGGGAATGGTGTGTACGAGTCGTTCCGGGCGGGTTACCGGGTGTTGAACTGGCTACAGGTGCACGCCTTCTTCCTTGGGTCGCCCGACTACAGTTGGGAGGACCAGGTGGAACTGATCCGGACATTGCTGCACACGGGCGCGATTCTGCACCAGAAGAATACGTCCTTCCGCTACGGCAATCACCAGACACGGGGCGTCGCCGCGCTGGCGATGATCGCCATCTTGATGCGCGATTTCAGGGGAACAGATGCCTGGTACCGGGATGCCATCCGTATTCTGGGTGAGCACCTGGAAAAAGAAGTGAACGCCGACGGTTTCCAATTCGAGCGCTCGGTGCACTACCACATTGGCGACATACGCAACTACTTCATGGTCATGCAGTTGGCCGCATTGAATGACTTCCCGGTACCCGACGCGTGGCGGAAGAAGTTGAAAGGCATGTTCGATGCGGCTGTCGTGCTGGCTCGCCCGGACGGAAAGCTGCCGGTGCTCCAGGACGATACGGACCAGCCCTGGGCTGAGTTCAACCATATGGAGGATTTCATGTTGCTCGGAGCCGTGCTGTTCGACGACCCGGAGATCAACTACTTTGCAGCCGATTCGGTAGCTGACAGCACCTACTGGCTGCTTCGCCAGGATCAGATAGATTCGATCAGTAAGCTACAGCGCCAGCGGCCATCCCTGTTTTCGTCCGAATTGCCCCAGACCGGGTATTTCGTGATGCGGGAAGGCTGGGAGAAAAATGATGCTCACATGGTGATCAGCGCCGGACTTTCCGAGCACAAACCCGATCACCAGCACGGCGACATGCTGGGCCTGGTGGCGCGCGCGAATGGCCAGGAGATCTTGCCCAACTACCAGGTGCGCTACTCACTGCAGGACTACGAGTACTTCAAGAACTCCCTGGTCAAGAATGTCGCTATGGTTGACGGCGTGCCGCACGGCCGGGAGTGGAAAGGCAACAAGGGCGGTTCGGGATTTGGAAAATGGCTGAAGTTACCACAACCCTTCGTCATTGCCTGGGTCAAGGCGAACGACTGGGATTTCTTCGCTGGAACGCACGATGGTTACGAAGACCTCGGCGTGAATTACCATCGCAGCGTCCTGTTCCTGAAGGGGTTGGGCTGGATCGTGCGCGATCTGTTCGAATCAATGACAGGCGCGCACGAATTCCAACAGGTCTGGCAGGGCCACTACGCCGATGAAGGCAGCGGAAGCCACCACCGGTCTGCCTTCGCCGACGGTTCGGGCCTCGAGATACTTCAGTTGGGCGACCAGGCGAACTCCTGGACGAGTTCAATCCGGCGCGGCAAGGGGAACATCGTTTACAGCATGAAGGGCGAATCGGCCGCTTACACCACGCTGCTGTACCCCTACCGTTCCTTCTCCGCGCGCATCCCAGATGCCTTTTTCGAAGAGGGGCGCTGGAGCGTGAATGGCTGGACGCTGCATGTTCGGGGCGCAGAAAACCTGCGGTTCCAGGACTTTGCAACAGATGCGGGGCTGGTCATCGAAAATGGCCACACCGCCGTCCTGCTGGATGCTGCCTTCCTGTCACGCGGAGATGAACCGGTCACCATTCCACCCCACAGCGACCTGTTGGTCGATCTTTCCTCCCCGGACCGACCGGAGCTCGTCTGGCTGGGACACGACGAAGGGGTCATCCAGTTCACTGGTCAGAGGGGAGGGATCAACAAGAGCCCGGTTCGACCCGGCGGACGCGTCAGGTTGTACTGACTGGCGCCGGGTCACGCCCCTGGCCGGGATTCATTGCGCGGAAATCAGATGGCCCAGGGGGCGTACCGTTCCCGAACCGCTTCGGACTGCTTGCGGAGTTGCTCGAACTTTTCGGCCTCGCTGGTCGTGATCAGCTTGTTCAGAATTCGGGCGAAATGGTGGTGCATGGCATTGCGGGCCGCCGCGGCGTCTCGCTTGACCAGTGCATCGTAAATCTCCCGGTGCTCCTCGACGCGTCGTTGGCCATCCTGTTCGCAGATCGCCTGGTAGGCCTTGAAGACATGCGGCGCGTGGTTTCGGACATGCCACATCTGGTTGATGATGGTCTCCATCATTGCGTTGTGTGTCGCTTGGGCGATGACCTGGTGAAATTTCTTGTCCGCATCGCCGTTCGCGAGGTCTCCCTGCTCGTGTTCCAGTGCCATTTCACCCAGGGAATCCTTCAGTTCCTGCAATTCCCCTTCCGTGATCATCTTGGCGGCGAGCGCCGCCGCCTCGCCCTCAATCAGTGCGCGCGACTCGGTGAGTTCGAAGGCACTGACGTTTTCGTAGGTTCCGCTGGTCATGCGGCTGTCTTCGATGACGTAGACGCCCGATCCGACCCTGACCTGGACGTATTCCAGCGTTTCGAGGGCGATGATGGCCTCGCGGATGGTTGGCCGGCTCACGTTGAAACGCTCAGCCAGCTCCCGTTCGGGAGGCAGGCGGCCACCGGCCGGGTATACACCCGCGTGGATCTGTTCCAGCATTTGCTCCAGTACGACTTTGTATGCTCGCTTATCGCCCGCCATCACGCCCCTCTTGATGTCACCAACCGTCCAGATGGCCGGTTACGCTTGCCGCCAAGTAGTCTAGCATATTTTAATAATTGGTCATAACAGTTATATACCATATATAAAACAAGAAGATAATTCGTATTAATGCACAAAATATACCCTATTTACAATGGTTTTCAGACCATTCCTGGTGCCAGACTGTGACCCAGTGCCGAGAATTTGGTTGAAAAGTGTGTTGACCAATAATCGAATCATTCGGTATAGTGCACTGCGATCACAACAATTCTCACAGTGGGGACCCTCATGAACGCACTAGTCTCTTCCTTGCACCGGGCGCTGGTCCGGGGCCGTATCTATTTAAGCTTACCCGTTGCCACCGCTGGCATTGCATTGCTGGCATCCAGTCCCGTCCTGGCGCAGGATGACGACACTGACCAGACCTATGAAGACGACACGGTCATTGAAGAAGTCATCGTCAGTGGCACCCGCCGTGCATTGCAGAATTCCATTGACATCAAGCGCGAGGCGACCGGTATCGTCGACGCGTTGAGCATCGGCGATATCGGCGATATCCCCAGCCTGTCGGTGGGTGAAGCCATCGAACAAATTACCGGCGCTACGGGACACCGTTTCAAGGGCAGCGTATCGGGTATCTCGATCCGCGGCCTCGGCCCGTTCCTGTCGCTGCAGACTTTCAATGGCCGCGTGGGTACCACGGCTGCCGCCAGCCGTGACATGAATTACCAGGTGTTCCCGTCCGAGCTGACCAAGTCGATAACGATTTACAAAACCCAGCAGGCCGACCTGATCGAGGGCGGCATTGCCGGCACGATCGACATCGGCACCATGCGTGCGCTGGATTACGGCAAGCGAAACGTCAATGTGAACCTGCGCGCCAAGTACAACGAGTATGGCGACAAGGCAGATAACGCCGACCCATGGGGTTACCGTGGCTCGGTCAGTTACGTCGACCAGTGGGAACTGTCCAGCGGCAACGAGGTGGGCTTCTCCATTGGTTACTCGCGCTGGGATTCCGGTAACCCGGAAGAGACCTTTGCGACCAGTTCCACCCATGTGGTTTGTCAAGCCAGCGTTGATCCGCAAGACGATCGCTGCACGGATCGTGGGGGCGAATACACTCCTGCAGACCAGGCCGCGGACGCGGCAAACGGCATCGTTGCGGATGACCTGTACTTCATCCCGAACAACTATTACTGGCGCCTGAACAACGCCGAGGTCGAGGTGCGTGACGCGCTGATGGGCTCATTCGAATGGCGCAATGAAAAGGCGGACTTGACCATTGACTGGTTCTGGTCGGACAAGTACTACGAGGACGACCGGCACGATTTCATGATCGCCGATTCGCGCCGCGAGCCCCGCAACGTGGTGTATACGCCGGACTACGGCTTGCTGAGCTACACCGGTGTCAGCCGCATGAAAAGCGACGGTGAACTGTACCGCCGCGACGAGACGCTGGAAGGCGTGGGTCTCGACTTCGGCTACAAGATCAACGACAACTGGGAAATCCGCACTGACATCTCGTCCAATAATCACGAGCGTCACCGCGTGCGCCGTTACGTGCGCACACAGTCCGATTACGTGATGTACGACATGGACCTGACAGGTGGCTTGCCGTCCATTTCGTTCTACACCGGGGTGGATGAGTCAATCGGAGGCCGGGACCTGCAAATCGATTTCGACCCGAACAACTTCCTCACTTTTGGAGGCAGAGATCGCAATGGCGACGGCATTGGCGACAGCCGGTTAAGTGCTGATTTCGAGATACGCAGACGCGACACCGACCGTGAAACCAAGTCCGATGGCTTGCAGCTCGATACGATCTGGACGCCGGATGACGCAGGTTTCATCGAGAGCGTCAAGTTCGGATTGCGCGGAGGTAAATACCAGCGCATCACCAACAACGAGGACGACAACCGCCAGGATGTCGAGGATATCCTCGATGACTACTACCCTGAAGGCTCGGTGACCCTGGTAGAGATATTCGAGCGAATCGCTAACGAATGTGTCTTCGACCCGTTCCCGAACAGCAGTTTCTTCGACAATGCCCCCGGTACCAACATCGGCGGTTCCTTTGCGGCATTCGACACGCTGTGCGCAACAAGAATCATCACCAACGGTCAAGACAGCATCGCAGCTCCGGACCGAACCCTGAACGAGTCCGACATCGACGTGACGGAAAACACCACGGCTGCGTACGTGATGGCCAATTTCAGCACCGACAACTTCTCAGTGCCGGTCTGGGGTAACTTCGGTGTGCGCTTTGTGAGCACAGAGGTGGATTCGAAGGGCCTGCGCTCGGGTTATGTCACCGAGCAGGACGTGGATTCCGGCCTCTGGCGCGTCGTCGAGACGGGTTCGCTGGATCCGATTCGCCACAAGCACACAGAAGACGTATGGCTGCCGAGCTTCAACGTCAATTTCGAAATGAGCGAGAAGTTCATGATCCGCGCCGCGGCCTACCGGGCCATGTCACGCTTCAACCCTGAGTTCATGGGCGCCGGCAGGGATTTTGGCAACATCGACGACAATTTCGACTACGAGACGCGGGAACAGGCGCTGCAGGGCGAGCTGAGTTCGGCCTCCGGCGGCAACCCGTATATCAAGCCGTTCCTGTCCTGGAACGGGGATGTCTCTTTCGAGTGGTATTTGACGGATGACACCGCTTTCAGCGCCGCGCTTTACTACAAGCACTTCGAGGCCGAGGTGATGTCCCAGATCGAACAGGAAAACCTCACGATCGACGGCGTGAATATCCTGGTTGATGTCCGGAAGCCCGTGTTGACCGGCGATACCTCGGGCCTGTGGGGTTTCGAGTTGACGGCATCGCACGTGTTCTCGACACTGCCGCAGCCGTTCGACGGCCTGGGTTTCAAGGCCAGCTGGAACCACACCGACACCGATTTTGAGACGCAGGACCCGATTTACGGCGACCAGATCCAGTCTGACGGCACGGTTCTGCCCGGCCTGTACGAACTGGTACCCGCTTCGATCTACGGCCAGTCCGACGACACCGCCAGCGTGCAGCTGTTCTGGGACATCGGCGACCTGAACCTGAGTGTGTTCTGGAAGTTCCGTTCCGAGTATTTCCAGCCCAACGACGGCCCCGCGCGTGTCCATCGCTGGTTTGAAGACAGCGCTTACCTGGATTTCTCAGCCAGCTACCGCATCAACAGCATGTGGAGGTTGCGGTTCACCGCGCAGAACCTCACCGATGAGGCCCAGTGGGGCCAGCGTGGCTTGCGCCACGATGCGCCGACCCTGTGGAACAGCAGCGGTACGCGGTACGAACTCGGCGTCACCTTCAATTGGGACTGATACCGTTGAGATAGCCTGAACCCAATGCGCTGGATTAAAAAAACCACAATCCAATACGCATTCCTGGTTCTGATTGTGATCGTGACAACGCCTGCTGTTTCGGCAGGCGTTGTCGTTCACAGCCAGGCGGAATACGGGAAAGCGGTGAAGCAGGCTCAGCCCGGTGACACCATCGTGCTGGCCAACGGCGAGTGGAAGGACTTCGAGATCGTTTTCACCGGAGAGGGTAAAGCGGACCGGCCCATCACGCTGACGGTGCAGGACAAAGGCAAGGTCGTCATCAGCGGGCGGTCGAACCTGCGCCTGGCTGGGCAACACCTGGTCGTTTCGGGCCTGGTGTTCAAAAACGGTTACACGCCGACCGGCGAGGTTATTTCCTTCCGGCGCAACAAGGAGGACCTGGCCTACCACTCCCGAGTGACGGAAGTCGTCATCGATTCCTATAACAACCCGGAACGCACGGAGACCGATTACTGGGTCATCATGTACGGCCGAAACAATCGCTTTGACCACAATCACCTCGTCGGCAAGAACAACAAGGGTGTGACGATGGCGGTGCGGCTGGACTCCGAGGCCAGCCAGCAGAACCACCACCGGATCGACCACAATTACTTCGGTTACCGGCCAAACCTGGGCTCCAACGGCGGCGAGACGCTGCGCATCGGAACCAGCCACTATTCACTGACCGATTCCTACACGGTCGTGGAAAACAATTTCTTTGAACGTTGCAATGGCGAGGTGGAGATCATCTCCAACAAGTCCGGGCGAAACGTTTACCGCGGCAACGTGTTTCTCGAATCCCGCGGCACCCTGACGCTGCGCCACGGCAACGACAACCTGGTCGAGAACAACGTGTTTTTCGGCAACGGGGTCGACCACACCGGCGGTATCCGGCTGATCAACAAGCGCCAGACCATTCGCAACAACTATATGCAGGGGCTGACCGGCCATCGCTTTGCCAGTGCCCTGACCGTGATGAACGGCGTGCCGGACTCCCCGATCAATCGCTACCACCAGGTAGAAGACTCGGTGATCGAGAACAACACGGTCATTGACAGCCTGCATATCGAAATGGCGGCTGGCAGTGACGAGGAGCGCAGCGCCGTACCCAAGAACACGGTCTTCCGCAACAACCTGATCTATAACCGGGATGGCGCCAGCATCATTACCGTGCACGACGATATCTCGGGCATCGATTTCGAAGGCAACGTGCTGAATGCCGTGGAGACGCCCGCCATCGACCGCGGTTTCAGCAGTCGCAGGGTTGAGCTGCAGAAGCTTCCGACCGGGCTGATGCGCCCGGTGGACCCCGACCTGGCCGGCGTGGGCGCATCAGTCGACCTGGCCGTGCTCGACCGTGCGTCGACAGGTGTCGACTGGTATCCGAAACCCGATAACCGCCCGCGCTTTGGCAGCGGAAAGACCACCCGGATCGAGCCAGCTCGGGACGCCCTGTACGAAGCAGTCAAGGCTGCCGCGGCGGGTGATGTCATCGAACTGGCTGGCGGTGACTACCTGGTCGAAAAGTTCATCGAGGTACACGTGCCGCTGACGGTCCGTGCCGCCGATGACTCGAACCGGCCGCACATCGAGTTTGAGAGAAGCGCGCTGTTCGAAATCAAGGACGGCGGCAGCCTGAAACTGGAAGGACTACGCATTTCCGGAAAAAGCGCGCCGGACAACGCCGGCAATGCCATGATCCGCACCAGCCGGTACTCCATGCTCAATGCCTACGACCTGCTGGTCGAGGACTGCGATGTCGTCGACCTGGACGTGAACCACTCTTTCAATTTTCTCGAGGTGGCAAAAAGCACGCTGGCCGATCGCATCGAGATCCGGAACTCAAGGTTTCGGAATATCAGCGGCGCCATCCTGGAACTGGACAAGGAGACGGACGACCTCGGTTTGTACAACGCAGAATATGTAACCATCGAACGCAGCGAGTTCGAGGACATCGGTGAGGCTCTGGCCGTCCTGTACCGGGGCGGAACGGACGAGAGCACCTTCGGCCCGCATTTTGACGTGAGGCAGTCCAAGCTGCAGAACGTTGGCAAGAGCAAGCGCAATAAGTCCGGTGCCTCGGTTTCGCTGCTCGGTGTACAACTGGCCGATATCCATGACGTCGAATTCATCGAGAGCGCGCCGCTTCGCGTCACACTCACCGTCGGCGGCCCGATCACGCGTGTCACCAATAACACCTTCAAAGCCACGCCGGCGCCGGAAATCCGCAACGGCGAGGCGGTGCTGAGCGACAATACGGTGAGCCCTTGAGGTTTCTCCGAGCCCTGTTCGCGTTCGTCCTGGTTCTGGTCTGTGTGCCTGTGTGTGCACAGGAAGGGGAGCAGCCGCGGCTACTGATGTCTTCTCAGGATGCTGCGGCCATCCGTGCCGCAGAAACCATGCCCTCGATGTTCGCAGATGTCCTGGAATCAGCGCGCGAGGCCGTGGCACCCCACCTTGCCAGGCTGCCCGACATCCCGGCGCCCGCGGATGCCGGCGGTGGCTATACCCACGAACAGCACAAGCGTAATTCCCTCGTCATCCTGAATGCGGGCATGCTTTACCTGGTCACCGGCGAGCGGGCTTATGCCGGCCTGGCCCGTGACCTGCTGCTGGCGTACGCGGAGCTCTATCCGACGCTGGGCGAGCATCCGAAGAAAAAGGAACAGACCCCGGGTCGGCTGTTCTGGCAGAGCCTGAATGAGGCCGTATGGCTGGTCACCGTCATCCAGGGTTATGACGCGATCTATGCAAGTCTCGATGCTGAACAGAAAGAGAAGATAGAGCAGGGCCTGCTTCACCCCCTGGCACGGTTCCTGTCGGCAGGTCAGCCTCAGACGTTCGACAAGGTCCATAATCATGGCACCTGGGCGGTGGCCGCGGTGGGCATGACGGGTTACGTGCTCGATCAACCTGAGTACGTCGAAAAAGCCCTGTACGGCCTGAACAGGGACGGCAAGGCAGGTTTTATACGCCAGCTGGACGAACTGTTTTCCCCCGACGGCTATTACAGCGAGGGTCCGTACTACCAGCGTTACGCCCTGATGCCCTTTGTGCTGTTTGCCAAGGCCATCGAGCGCAACGAACCGCAGCGCGAAATCTTTGAATACCGTAGCGGCATCTTGTCAAAAGCCATCAATACCACCATCCAACTCAGCTACAACGGCCTGTTTTTCCCGATTAACGACGCTATCAAGGACAAGGGTGTCGACACGCAGGAGTTGGTATACGGCGTAGCCATCGCGTTCGGCCTGACCGGTGACGAACGACTGCTCTCGATCGCCCGTGCCCAGGGGCGTACCGTGCTGACCGGCGACGGGTACCGCCTGGCTGCCGCCATCGACGAGGGCAAAGCGCGGCCCTATCCGTTCCGGTCCATGCAACTGGCGGACGGGCCGGATGGCTCCTGGGGCGCATTGGGCATCCTGCGCAGCAGCAATGACGCCGGCCACCAGGCGGTGGTATTCAAAGCGACCGCGCAGGGCATGGGCCACGGCCACTTCGACCGCTTGTCCTGGCTGTTTTACGACAACGGCAGGGAGATCGTCTCGGACTACGGTGCGGCACGCTTCCTGAACGTCGAGTCGAAGTACGGCGGCCACTACCTGCCGGAAAACAAGACCTGGGCCAAGCAAACCGTCGCCCACAACACCCTGGTGGTCGACGAGGGCAGCCATTTCGGTGGTGACTGGCAGCGGGGCCAGAAACACGTCACGGTGCCGCTGCATTTCGAGACCGGCGAGCGGGCCGACGTGGTGGCGGCAAAGATTGGCACCGCTTACCAGGGCATCGAGTTCTCGCGAGCACTGGTCATGTTGAAGGGCGCCCCGTTTGCGTCTCCGCTGATTCTGGACGTGCTGCGCGTCGACTCAAACAGTACGCACCAGTATGACCTGCCCTTGCATTTCCAGGGCCAGGTCACAGACGTCAGCCACGATCTCGCGGCGAACACCGATTCGCTGGCGCCCCTGGGGACAGACAACGGCTACCAGCACCTGTGGAAACGGGCCTCGACCCGGGTCGATGAGGGCGAACTGTTCCAGCTCACTTTCCTGAACGGTAACCGCTTTTACACGCACAGTGCACTGGCCACGGCGCCTATGGAATTCCTGTTCGCAGAGACCGGCGCGAACGATCCGGACTTCAATCTGCGCCACGAGCAGGTTTTGGTCCAGCGGGTGCCGGACGCCGGCGCGCAGGTATTTATCTCCGTGCTCGAGCCGCACGGCGAGTATAACGGCAGCCGCGAGTACACGACCGAGAGCGCCAGCGCCGTGGCGTCTATCGAGCGCGCCTCTGAGGGTGTCCTCGAAGCCATTCGTGTTACCACCCGGGGCGGCTCGGCCGTCACGATTACTCTTGCCTTCGACCCGGATCCGGACGCTCATCACCGGATCGAGCTGGACGGTGAAACCCTGGAGTGGAGCGGATTTTTCCACCAAACCGGCAACTGAACAATCAAGGAACCGACTGTGAAATTTGAAAGCGAACGATTTGTCCTCGGGGACGTGGCTGAGAAGGAAGATGTCGGCGGTGGCGTTGTTCGGCAGATCATGGGCCATAACGACGACCTGATGCTGGTCCGGGTCCGTTTCGCGGAAGGCGCAATCGGATACACCCACGCCCACCCTCACTCACAGGTCGCTTACGTGGAGAGCGGGGTATTCGATTTCACGGTCGGCGAAGAGACCAAGACCCTGAAAACGGGCGATTGCGCTTACGTACCACCCGATGTCGAGCACGGCGCGGTCTGCAAAGAGTCGGGCGTGTTGCTCGACATCTTCAGCCCCGTGCGCGAAGACTTCTTGAAGGACTGAAAAAAAATGAAAATCAAAAATTTACGATGGTGGGTTATTACATTAATCGCGCTTGCCACCGTGATCAACTACATCGATCGTCAATCGCTCAGCGTACTGTGGCCGGAAATCGTTGAGGATTTGTTCCCGGATGAATCTGCATTCGAGCGTAAGCAGATTTATGCGAACATCTCCGTAATTTTCGTGTTTTCTTACGCTTTTGGCCAGGCCATATTCGGCAAGATTTTCGACTGGATCGGCACGCGGCTGGGTTTTGTCTTGGCCATTGGTGTCTGGTCTATTGCAACCGCCATGCACGCGATTGCGCAAGGTGCGATCAGCTTCAGTATCGTTCGTTCCATTTTGGGTATCGCCGAGGCAGGCAACTGGCCGGGTGCGGCCAAGAGCAACGCGGAATGGTTTCCGACCAAGGAGCGAGCCCTGGCCCAGGGTATCTTCAACTCGGGCGCGGCCATCGGCGGTATTGTCTCGATTCCGCTGATCGCTCTCATGGCCGTCTATTTCAGCTGGAAGGTCGTGTTTATCGTCGTGGGACTGGTCGGTCTGTTGTGGCTGGTACCCTGGTTGGTCGTGGTCAAGGCGCCGCCAGAAAAACACCCCTGGCTGACAGAAGAAGAACGTCAGTACATCTTGAGCGGTCAAAAAACCACAGAAACCGCGGATGATGGTGGGGCAGAAGAGGAGTACGTTCCTTCAACGGCCGGAGTGCTGTCGCACAAGCAAAGCTGGGGAGTCATCATTTCGTCCGCAGCCATTGATCCCATCTGGTGGTTATTTGTTTTCTGGATACCGATTTACCTGAACGAAGTCTACGGGATGGATGTGAAATCCATCGGTATCTACGGTTGGGTGCCTTACGTCGGCGCGATGTTCGGAGCATGGTTCGGCGGATTACTTGCGCAAAACCGAATGAAGGCGGGCTGGACCGTCAACAAAACCCGGAAGTTCACCATTTCTCTGGGGTGCCTGATCATGCTGCCGGCGCTGTTGGCCATGGCCAATCCCGGCGCGCCGGTGATGGCCGTGCTGATCATGGCCGTGATCCTGTTTGGTTTCCAGACGGCCATTGGCAACGTCCAGACCCTTCCGGCCGACCTGTTCAGCGGTAAAACGGTGGGCACGCTCGCCGGTATATCAGGAATGGCAGCCAAGCTCGGCGCCGTTGGCCTGACCTCACTTGTCCCGTGGCTGACCGCGGATGGCAACTATACGCCCGCGTTTGTCATCGGAGCCTCACTGGCCATCATCGCCATGCTGTCCATTTGGGTTTTGATTCCGAATGTAGAGCGGCTCAAGCCCAGGCACTGAGTCAGGGAGAAGCTGATGACCAGCTTTATTGGAATTCTTTTACATCATCGAATCATTTTCAGGAGTCAGTCATGACCAAACCTGTCATAGGTTTCATCGGCCTCGGCCTCATGGGCGGCAACATGGTCGAAAACCTGCAAAACAAAGGCTATCAGCTGGTCGTCTTGGATCTCAACAAGGATTCCGTCGCCAATGTCGTTGCCCGGGGGGGCGCGACCGTCGCAAGCTCAGCCAAAGAACTGGCCGCAGCAAGCGACATCGTCATGCTGTGCGTGACGACGTCCAAGGTCGTCGAGTCGCTCGTCTATGCCGAAGACGGTATTCTGGCCGGCATCAAAGAAGGCGCTGTCTTGATCGATTTCGGCACCTCGATTCCGGCTTCCACCCGAAAGATCGGTGCAGACCTTGCCAGGAAAGGCGCAGGCATGATCGACGCTCCGCTCGGCCGTACACCCGCCCATGCAAAAGATGGATTGCTCAACATCATGGCGTCCGGCGACGAGGCGACCTTCAAAAAGGTCAAGCCGGTTCTTGATGAACAAGGCGAAAATGTATTCTATCTGGGCGCGCTCGGCGCCGGCCACACCACCAAGCTGATCAACAACTTCATGGGCATGACCACCGTGGCAACCATGTCGCAGGCCTTTGCGGTCGCCGATTTCGCCGGTGTTGACCGTCAGCAGCTGTGGGAGATCATGTCGACAGGTCCGTCCATGTCGCCATTCATGCAGTTCTGTAAAAACTACGCCGTTGACGGTGTGAGCGATCTGGGCTTCTCGATCAACAACGCCAATAAAGATCTGGGCTATTTCCTGGAGATGGTCAGGGATTTGGGTACGGTCTCTCAAATTGCCGAAGGCACTTCGTCCAATCTCCAGGCAGCTGTCGATGCTGGCCTGGGTAACGGCAATGTTCCGGAAATCCTGGACTACTTCCTGAATCTGGAGAAGTAATTCAAATCACGAGCCGGTTTCCGGATAGCGGAGTATTTCCAGGCAGAGAGTGAGTCAGGTTATGAAACTGAAAGGAAAAATCGCCGTCGTTACCGGCGGCGCCCGGGACATCGGCAAAGCCGTATCCGTCAAGCTGGCGGCCGAGGGCGCGAAAGTCGTTGTCAATTACTACAGCAGCGAAGAGCAATCCCTGGAAACGTTGAAGGCTATCCACGATGCGGGCGGCGAGGCCATTGCCGTACGCGGCGACATGACCAAGCAGGAAGACGTGGACGAACTGGTGACCCGGGCTGTCAAGGCTTTTGGCGAGCAGATCGACATCCTGGTCAACGTGGCCGGCGGCCTGGTGGCCCGCAAACCCATCGAGGAAGTCGATGTGGAATTCATTGAGTTCATCATGAAGCTGAACGTCACTAGTGCGTTCATGGTGACAAAGGCCTTTTTGCCTTGCATGGGCGACGGTGGCTCGATCATCAATTTCTCTTCCCAGGCCGGCCGTGACGGCGGCGGCCCCGGTGCCTGGGCCTACGCGGCTTCCAAGGGTGCGATCTCGACCATGACGCGTGGCTGGGCGAAGGAATTCGGCCCGAGGAACATCCGCGTCAACGCACTGTGCCCCGGCATGATCGCCACCACGTTCCATGACCAGTTCACCAAGGACGCAGTGCGGGCCAACGTGGCGGCGGCCACACCGCTGCGCCGGGAAGGGCAGGCCGAAGAGGTGGCCGATGCGGTCGCCTACCTGGCTTCCGATGAGTCCAGCTTCCTGACTGGCGTCAACCTGGACATCAACGGCGGATTGTTCTTCTCCTGAACCGGTGACGCGCTCAACGAAGCGAGCGCAACCTGGTCTCCTTAATGGTCAGCGGGTGGCCAGTAGAGCTGCCCACGATGTCCGGTATATCCGTCACCGTAATGCGCCTGCAACACGGTTTCCGCGTCGTATTGCGCATCGAGCAGGTATGCGCGGCGCAGGATGTAGAACAGGGTGTCGTTATTGGGATCGGGTTCGGAAATCTGCTGGTAGGGCCAGTTCTCCGGTGTGCTGAGATAGGGCTTCAGGAACTCGAACGCTTTCTTCAGCGAACGGCCGTCTTCGGTTTCGAAGGCATGGAGATCGATGCCCCGGGACGCCGCCAGGTCGGCGATGTGCAGCATCAGGCCCAGGTTCATGGTTGAGTAACTCAGCCCTTTGGTGCGCGCTATCTCCCGTGGCATGCTCCCATCCGGTTCGATCTGCAGGATGTTTTGCTGTTTGAACCGCCCGAAAACTTCATCCGCCATGTCTGGGCGGTCGGTGAATAATGCATAGGAAATCATCTGCAGGTTGCAGGCGGTCTCGTGATTGTTGCCGTTGCTGCACTCGAACCTGCCCCACTCACTGGCCAGTAGCCAGTCCAGATAATCGCTGAACCATTGTTGTAGGCCCTTGTGATCTGCGCTGGTCCAGGCCCCTGAGCCCCTGATCAACTGCACGGCGTCGAGGATCTCCTGGAATACGCGCGTTTCGATGATGCCGAAGGGTCGCCCTTCGTTCCTGCCGGGCACATACTGGCCGTACTGCATGTGCGGGTTCATGCGGGTCGCGGGCTCGATGAACCAGGTGCGGATCAGGCCGGCCGCCTTTGCGGCGTAGCGTTCCTCGCCGAAGAAGTAATAAGCCGTGCCCAGGGCCTCGACCGAACGGTAGAGGTTGCGCCTCGCCGTCTTGTCACCCACCCTGCTCGCGGGATTGACCACACCATCCCTGCGGATGTAAGGGCTGTTCGGATTCGCGGGATCGGGCCACCAGTAGGGCGCCATGCTGACGTAGTCATGGCGGTCGCCGCTGGGCGCAAAGGTTTCGTCGAAAGTGACGGAGAAGGGGCCGGCGGCAAGCGCATCCTCGGCGTCGCGCCGCAAGGTTTCCAGGGCCGGGTCGAACTTAGGGTTCCCCGCCCGGACGGCCGCCCTGACGCGCTCGATATCGGCGCCGGAAAACAAAAACTGCTGGGCGGGTTTTACCGTTTGGTCCGGAGTGCCGGTTGAGAGCGGACGGGCATCGTCGATCCACAGGAGCGGATGCCGGACCGGCAAGTTGCGCAACACCTCCGGGGTTTCAGGGTCGGCCTCCAGGGTTTCCCAAAGGCCCAACCAGTCGGATTCGTCGAAGCGCAACCCGGCCAACAGCAGGCTGGGGTGCCGGACCGGCCACTCGTCCCAGTGGAGCACGTCCCTGCCGTATGGCCAGGTGGATTTGTCCTCCAGGTAGGGGAACAGAAAGCTCATGCCTTTTCTCATGCCGCGCCCATCGGGCAGTTCAAAGGCCCACAAATTGTCCGTGTTCGTGGATGCCAACTGGGCCACCACTGCCATGGCATCGAGGACGAACAGCGAATAGCCATACGGTTTCGTGCGATCCAGTTCTGCTGGAAAACTGCCGTCAAGGGCCATCATTTCCGCGAGGTAAACGGACTTGAACTGGTCCTGGACCCACTCCAGCACCTCTGGCTGACCGACCAGGTCGGCAAAGGCGGCGGCCTGCATGGACCAGCAGACGCCATGATTGTTGGGGTGCTCTCGCTCCTGTTGGCCGTAGGGGTGGTGCTGCAGCCAATCGAGGTATTCAGCGAACCAGGCCTTGACCGGTGCCAGGCGCTCAACCGGCACGGCGTTATGGTGCTCCAGCACCTTGACGCCCTGTGCCACCTCGACCAGGTGAATGGTGTCGATGATCCCGATGCTGCGACCGGTCACGCGCCCGTGGATCGCCTGGCCGTAGAGCAGGCTGGGGTTCATGCGGGTTGTCTCATTGACGAACCAGGCCTCCAGGTGAATGAGGGCATGCTGAGCATATTCTTCATCGTCGGTGAGCAGATAGGCCGATACGAGCGTGCCCACAATTTCGCTCAAACGCACCATTGCGCGCCGGTGATCGACGAAATTGTCCGGGTTTGTCAGGCCGTCCTTTCGTACGTACGGGCCTTCGGGGTCGTCCGGGTCCGGCCACCAGTAGTCGCCCTCGGAGAAGAAGTCGTGCACACTGCCTGCGCTTCTGGTGGCCCGGGATGCCGTGACCGTGATCGGCGCGGCTTCGAGATAAGCTGCCGCCTTTTCCATGATGCGATTCATTTCTACCGCGCGAAGGTCGAGCAGGCCATCGGCCATGGCGCTTGAAAGCGTTGCCGACATGGAAAAAACAAGCCAAAAAAACGTCGTTGTGGTCGAATGATTCATCAGGCGGCGGGCGCTATTGCCCCTCCATTGATACCGGTGGCACAAGAGTGCCATACTTTCCCGATGATTAAGAAGTCTGGATCGAAGCGGCGGCATTTCACGCGTCGCGGATTTACCGTTTGCCTGCTCGCCTGCCTGGTTTTCGTGCTGCCAATCACCGCTCCGGCGGCCAGTGTCGCGCAGCAGGTTCCGGCCGAAGTGGGCGATATCCTGCTCAACGGTGGTTGGGGCTATTTCGAAGTCGCGGCGAATGAGCCCGCCGGGCTGGAGGACGCCACGCCCAGTCAGGTCGATCTGCCGCACACCTGGAACAACCTGGATGCTACTGATGCGGAGCCCGGTTACCGGCGTGACGCCGGCTGGTACCGCAAGGTGCTGAGATTCTCAGAAGGCGCGCAAGGCTACCGGCACATCCTGTATTTCGAAGGCGCCAACATGAAGGCCGAGGTCTACGTGAACGGCTCACTGGTCGGCGGCCATGTCGGAGGATACCTGGGGTTCGAAATCGAAATCTCGGATCACCTGGATTTCAAGGACGACAACGAGATTCTCGTCCGGGTCGACAACAGCGTGGACCGCGATCTCATACCCTCCCAAAAAGCCGATTTCGTCCTGTATGGGGGACTGACCCGGGACGTCTACCTGCAAGTCCGGCCCGCCATCCACATCGATAACCTGCAGATCGACACGCCCCATGTTTCCGCAGAGGCAGCACAGGTCGATGCGACGGTTTTCCTGAGCGGCCGCGGCCTGGAGCAGCGCGATTACCGCTTGGAAATCGGCGTGCAGGACGACCGGAAGCGATGGGTCGCCAAGGGCGGGCTGGATGTATCGGCAGGCGACGGCGACAGCGCGCACCGACTCTCAATACCCGCCATCGACAACCCCGCCCTGTGGTCACCCGCTGATCCCCGCCTGTACACGCTGCAGGCGAAGATCGTCGATGAGGAGGGTGTCGTCATTCATGACTCAACCGAAACCTTTGGCCTGCGCTGGTTCGGTTTTGCTGACGACGGCGCGTTTGAACTCAATGGTGAGCGCCTGCTCTTGCGAGGCACGCACCGGCATGAAGAGCATGCCGGCTACGGCGCTGCCATGCCGGACCCACTGCACGTTCGTGACATGGAAATGATCAAGGAACTGGGCGCGAATTTCGTACGCCTGGGGCACTATCCCCAGGATCCGACGGTCTACCGGGCTGCCGACCGCCTGGGGCTGATTCTCTGGGACGAACTGCCCTGGTGCCGGGGCGGGCTCGGTGGCACCGACTGGAAACGCAATACGGAGTCGATGCTGCGCGAGATGATCCGGCAAAACCGCAACCACCCGAGCGTATTCTTCTGGTCGCTGGGCAACGAAATCTACTGGTTGCCGGATTTCGAGGGCGGTGGTGACGAATCCGCCATGAACGCGTACCTGCGCCACCTCAACGGTATAGCGCACGAACTGGACCCGTCGCGCCTGACAGCCATTCGCAAGTATTACGCCGGCTGGGACATCGTGGATGTCTTTTCGCCCTCGATCTGGGCCGGCTGGTACGGTGGCGGTTATTTCCAGTATGCCGGCGCGCTCACCGATGCGCAGGAAAAATACCCGCGATTGCTGCACATGGAATACGGGGGTTCCAGCCACGTTGGGCGGCACGACACGAATCCACCCGGCGGAAATGGCATGGCGGGCGGCCAGGTCAGCGTGGAAGAGATGGTCAACCAGGCGGGTGTCGTCAGCGTCGCCAAGGGAGGCGACTGGAGCGAATCCTACATCGTCGACCTGTTCGACTGGCACCTGATGGTTTCGGAGACCCAGCCGGGCTTTGCCGGCAATGCGCAGTGGGCGTTCAAGGATTTCGCCACGCCGTTGCGGGCTGAGAACCCCATTCCTTATATCAATCAGAAAGGCCTGGTGGACCGGGAAGGACGCCCCAAGGAAGCGTACTGGGTTTTCAAAAGCCGCTGGAGCGACGATCCTGTCTGTCATATTTATGGTCACTCGTGGGCCGAGCGGCACGGCGCGCCGGGCAGCACGCAGCCGGTTCGCGCGTACTGCAACACCGAGTCCGCGCAAATGGTTCTGAACGGCGTCGCGCTGGAGGAAAAACGCAGGGACCCGGCCGCTTTCCCGGCAGCAGGATTGCACTGGGAAGTGGATTTCGAGACGGGTCCAAATCGCCTGGAAATCAACGGGATGAATGGTGGCGAGAGGGTGGCGAGCGATGAACTGGAAGTGCTCTATTCCGAAGAACCCTTTGGTAAGCCCGCCGACATCCGGATGAGTGCCAGCACGCAGGGAGACGGCCGGGTGCTGATCGAAGCCGTCATCGTCGATGCTAAAGGTAACCGGGTGCATACAGCCGATGAGCGCATCTACCTGTCCCACACGAATCCCGGCTCGGGCGGGTTCCTGGTGAAAGACCATGGCACGCCGGACAAGAGTGCCGTGATCGAAGTTGCCAACGGCCGGGCGGTCATTTTGTTCGA
>JAHEFS010000229.1:30896-47356 GCA_024640045.1 Chromatiales bacterium
GTGGCCGATTGGCAGTTGGCGCACCTCGACGACCTGAGCTACATCCGCAACCCTCGCAGCGGCGACTTCGATCGGCGCGGCTGGCAGCATGGGGCGCTGTACGTTGGCCTGATGCGCTGGGCCGACCTGCCCGGCAATGAGCGTTTTCGCGACGCGCTTGAGCAGATCGCCGAGCAAAATGAATGGCGTCTGGGCGATCGGCTTTTCCATGCCGATGACCACGTCGTGGGTCAGTTGTACCTTCACCTGTACGGCAAGGAGCAGGACCGCGACAGGCTCGAGCACACCATCGCCCAGCTGAACCAGGTCCTGGCCGCTGCGCCGGACGGCAGCCTGGCGTTCGAAGGCAAGCACATTCCGGGCGTGGGCCGAAGCTGCCAGCTTCGCTGGTGCTGGTGTGACGCCCTGTTCATGGGCCCGCCGACCTGGGTCGGCCTCGCGCTCGCGACCGGTGACGAAGCCTACATGGCGTTTGCCGATTCGGAGTTCCAGGCGACCCGTGACTACCTGATGGACCCGGAAACCAGCCTGTTTTTCCGCGACAGCCGATACCTGGAGCGCAGAGACGAGGACGGCCGCAAGATCTTCTGGTCCCGTGGCAACGGCTGGGTCTACGCCGGTGTCGTCAACATCCTGAGGCTGCTGCCCGAGGGCCATCCGTTGCGGGCCGGGTATCTCGAGCTTTACCTGGCCATGTCAGAAACCATCGCCGGCCTGCAGCAGGGCAACGGCCTGTGGCGGGTTTCCCTGCTGGGTGGCGAGCGATTCTCGGTGCCGGAAACCAGCGGCTCGGCGTTCATGACCTACGGTCTCGCGTGGGGCGTCAACAATGGACTCCTGGATGCAGACGCGTATGCGCCGGTCGTAACCCAGGGCTGGGAAGCCCTGGTCGATGCCGTGCAGGATGACGGTAAGCTCGGGTGGGTGCAGCCGGTTGGCTTTGCCCCCGACAGCGTGTTCGAGAGCGACAGTCACCTGTATGGGGTCGGGGCATTTCTCCTGGCCGCCGAGCAGCTGTTCCTGGGAACTGAAGAAAAATAGAGAGCTGCCGGGTTTTAAGGCAACTGTCGGATCACAACCAGGCTGCTGAGATAATCTTCCAGCTCGGTGTAGCCGTTGCCATCGCTATCCACCGTACCGTCGTCGGGATTATCAGGGTTCAGGCCACGCAGCGATTCCCATTCATCAGGCATCCCGTCGCCGTCGCGGTCCGGAACAGGCTTACCGGCTGGTAATTCAGGCCATCCACCAACCTCGTCCGGATGGTCGATGATCCGGCCTGACGAATGCCTGACGTTCGTCACGACGCGCTGGTCCACAGGGTCCCGGGCATGAGATGCCCCAGCCTGCCGGAGCACCCGCTCGTAAGCCGTTGCCGCCGAGACCGTGGTGACCGGGGCAGTTTGAAAAGGTGTTGCACTCCCACCTGGGCGCTCGTCATCGAATCTAACCAGCGACCACGGATCATCCGGTAGCTCGCCGTTCATCGTATTGCCGGAAAAGTGCACTCCGGCGAGTGGGTTCTGCTCCCGGAAGGCCAGTGCCCCTTTTGAATCGGGTCCGGTGAGGTACGCATTGTTGATGAAGTTGTATTGGCTTATGGACTCCCGATCCGCGTTGTATCCGCTGGTCTTACTGCCCCAGTTGTAAAAAACGTTGTTGCGAAAATCGAACAACGGGCCTTCGGGGTCGGTTTTCGCGTCAACGTAATTGCCTGGCCTGGGCATGCGCGCATTATGGTGAGCCCACAGGTTGTTGTGAAAACTGTAGCGCGCCCCGGCACTGCCGCGCACCAGGCTACCGTAGCCGTGTTGTCCCTTCACGTGAACGGAGTCATTGAGCGATTCCGAGATGATGCACCACTGCACGGTTATCCTGTCGATGGGCCTTATCGCGAGTTTCTCGCGCGGGGAGACCGATAGCGTTTCATCGCTGGCCCAGCTGGCCGAACAGTGGTCGATAATGATGTCCTGCCCTGACCTGATCCAGATGGCGTCGTCAGCTTCGCCGCTGCTGTCCCCGGGTCTTACCCTGAGGTAGCGCACGATGACGTGGTCGGTGGCGATTGCGACCCCATAGTTTTTCAGCGTGATTCCGCCAGCACCTGCGGTCTGCCCGGCCAGGGTGACATAGCCATTGCGAATCACGATCGGCTTTTTCAGTTCGATGGTGCCGGATACATCGAAGACAATGGTTCTTGGGCCCTCAGCCTCTATTGCTTTGCGCAGGCTACCCTTGCCCGAGTCACCGAGATGGGTCACCTTGATCACACGCCCGCCGCGGCCGCCCAGGGCCATGGCGCCGAAACCCTCCGCGCCGGGGAAAGCTGGCAGGGGCGCGTCCGCATGGTCACCTGAAGCGAAAACGCTGGCACACAGCAAGCCACAGGCAAATTGGGCGATGAGCCGAAGTGGAACATGCCGCCGGATTCTGCGGGTCAGTTGTGGTTCTTTTCTCTGCACGCTGAATGCCTTCATGGAGCCGAATGAACTAGCATGGAGTCACATCAGTTTGCACAGTTCATTGACAAATTCAAATTGACGTGCCACCGGTGGCATTCTATCATCATCGTTAACCCTGTGGCAGGGCGTTTGCTGTTTAGCACCGATATGAATTCGAATCCGTACAAAGCATCTCCGCTGTCGAGTCTTGCAGCGAGTCTGCTGCTCGCAGTCATTGTGCCCCATACCCTTGCTGCGGCGGAGTCATACCCCACCGAGTTCAGGGTGGCGGCCGATGGTTCGGCCGCCTACACCTCCATCCAGTCCGCGATCGACGACGCCAAGTCGTTCCCCGACAGGGACATTCGAATCGTTCTCGCCCCCGGCGTGTACGAGGAAAAGGTAGTGGTGTGGGCGTGGAACACCCGGCTGTGGTTGGTGGGGGCGGGCCGCGAACGCACCGTGATCCGTTGGGACGACCACTTCGACCGCGTTGACCGTGGGCGAAACTCTACCTTTCACACCGCGACGCTTCGAGTCGATGCGGACGATTTCCACGCCTCTGATCTCAGCGTGGTGAACAGCGCCGGCCCAGTCGGCCAGGCCATCGCGCTCAGTGTCAATGCCGACCGTGCCGTGTTCGAACGGGTAGCGCTACATGGGTACCAGGACACGCTTTACGTGACCGGTGAAGATAACCGCATCCTGTTTCGAGACTGCCTGGTCGAAGGAACCGTAGACTTCATCTTCGGTGGAGCACTAGCGGTATTCGATGATTGCGAGATTCGCTCCCTGGGCGCCGGCTACATCACGGCCGCCTCGACGCCTGCCGGGCACCGCGCCGGTCTCGTGTTTGTCGATTCACGCCTGACTGCCGCGCCCGGCGTATCGGACGTCTTCCTGGGCAGGCCCTGGCGCGATCATGCACAGACCGCGTTCCTGCGCTGTGAGATGGGCAGTCATATCCATGCTGAAGGTTGGCATGACTGGAACCGGGCAAAGGCCAGGGATACCGTGCACTACGCAGAATTCAACAGTCGAGGCCCGGGTGCTAAAAGCGACGGCCGTGTATCCTGGAGCCGGCAGCTTGACGTCAAATCTGCGCAATCTTTTGAGCCGGAACAGCTGCTGCTGCGGGCCGGTGAGACGCCCTGGTTTGATATCGATACTCACACGGAGAACGGCCATGAGTAGTGTTTCCATTACCGTGGTCGGCGTGGGCGCGGTCGGCGGCCTGATCGCCGCCCACCTTTGCCAGGTGCCGGAGAATGTCACCTCCCTCGCGGTACGCACAGCATTCGAACGCCTCATCCTGGAGCGCGACGATACCTTGCTCGAGGCGCAGCCGCGGGTCATGACCGATCCTGACCAGGCTCAACCCGCGGATTGGATTCTGCTGTCGACCAAGGCGTACGATTCGAAAGCGGCTTCCGAATGGTTCGAGAGGTGTTCGCATGAGGGAACGCGCCTCGCGGTGATTCAGAACGGCGTTGACCACGTCGAGCGCCTGTCGCGCTGGTTTCCCCGTGAGCGGATTCTTCCCGTCATGGTCGATTGCCCGGTGGAGCGCGTCTCGCCTGGTCATGTCCGACAGCGCGGACCTGTGGTCCTCAAGTTTCCGGCGACCGCACCTGGCCGATCG
The DNA here is from genome assembly GCA_024640045.1 of Chromatiales bacterium. Taxonomy (GTDB): domain Bacteria; phylum Pseudomonadota; class Gammaproteobacteria; order Xanthomonadales; family SZUA-36; genus WTJD01. Next base: position 34,980 of record JAHEFS010000229.1, read on the forward strand.
TTCGGCAGCCTATTTGCCGGTACGGAGGTCAACTGCGAAGCGGTTGATGATTTCGTGTCGGTTATCTGGTGGAAGCTGTGCCTGAATTCGGCCGGTGTGGTCAATGCTCTGACGCTAAAGCCGTCGGGCATCGCGCACGATCCACACGCGGCCCGACTGATGCGGAAAATCGTGGAGGAGACGGCTGCCGTCGGGCGGGCAGAGGGCGCTCAGCTGGATAGTGGCATTGCGGATGAGGTGATCGGCATATACCGCAACCATCCGGCGGACTCGGTCAACTCTCTGCACGCCGACCGGCTGGCGGGCCGGCCGATGGAGATTGATCTGCGCAATGGAATCATCGTTAAGCTTGGGTTGCGTCACGGCATCCCGACGCCGTACAACGAAATGGCGGTGGAACTGCTAAGGATCGCCTGAAAAATCACCCGCCACGGGTTCAACGAACGTGGCTTCATCCCGCAGCCTCTCGGCCAGGGGCAGGCCTGAGGCGCGCAGGTCTGCCACGGCCACGGCTGCCATGACGCGCGCGCCTATCGGAGAAAAGTGTGTGTTGTCCTGCAGGCCGTCCGGGTAGTTGGCGTACTCACCTGGCGCCAGCCAGAGGTACAGCGATTTCGAGTTTTCCGCCCCGCGCGCTTTCAGTATTTCGCGGCTGCTGCTTTCCATGTCAAGCAGGATAGCGCCGGTGCTGTCAGCGACCTGGCGAACATAATCGGGGTATGCGCCGTGGGAGTCGTAGAAAGCGCCCGATTCGTTGAAGCGGCGGCGTACCACCGGGGTCAGCAGGATGGGAATCGCCCGGCGTTCGCGCACTTCAGCCACGAACCGTTCCAGGTTCGCCCGGTACTGGTCCGGGGGTGTGTAGCGATCGACCTTGCGCTTCGACTGATCGTTGTGCCCGAACTGGATGAATACGTAATCGCCGGGTCGTGTGGCTTCGAGCAGGGCCTGCCAGCGCCCTTGTTCGATGAAGGTGCGGGTGCTGCGGCCGTTGCGCGCATGGTTTTTCACCACCACGGTTTCGCCGTCGAACCAGCCAGAGAGCATTTCGCCCCAGCCCGTTTCCGGCCGCTTGGCGGCGAGCTTGGGCGCCATGGTCGAATCCCCGGCCAGGAGTACCTGCAACGGTTCACTGCCACTGGCGATGCCGGTGGTCAGCAGAAGCAGGAGGGCGAGGGCCCGTTTCACGCGTTCACTTCCGGCGCGCGGTTTCGACCAGAGCAAAGGCCATGGCGGTGCCGGCGGCGGTCGCCAATTGCAGCGTCAAGGGTGTGGAGACAAGGGTGCCGCCCAGCCAACCGATCGAGAGCACCAACGCCTTGCTGCCGTAGTACACGGTCTTGCCGAGTATGATGGCCGCGCCCATGGCGAGGGCAGACGGCAGATGACCGGCGCGGCGCAGTGCGCCATAGGCCGCGATCAGCACGGAAAACTCGATGCCCATCAGAACGGCTTTGACCGGTTCCGGGTGACCGCTCATCCAGAACGAAGCCAGCGGCAGGGTGACCGCGACCAGCCAGGCGTTGGCCCGGTGGCTGAACAGCAACGCGATCAGCACCGCCAGGCGCATCGGCTCCAGCAGGTAGATCGGCAGCGCGAAAAGGTGGGAAAGGCTGGGCAGCAGGTAAATGCCGGCCAGCAGGCCGAAGTCCAGCAGCACGATGCGGCCGTGCCTGTGCAGAATCGATTGTGCCGTCATCGCAAGGGCTCCCTTTGAATGTTCAGCGCTGAACGCGAGCCGATCCGCCGCGTGCGAACGCTTCGACCTCGGGCAGTTTGGCCATGGTCGTGTCCCCCGGGAACGAAGTCAGCAGGGCACCGTGCGCCCAGCCCAAGTGCAGCGCTTCGTCCAGGTCGCGCCCGTCCAGCAGGCCATATATTAACCCGGTGGCGAAACCATCCCCGCCGCCGATGCGGTCGAGCACGCCGAGTTCGCGCACCGGGCTGACGACGCGCTCGCCCTGGCACCAGAGAACCGCGCCCCACTGGTGGCGGTTGCTGGTCTCGACTTCGCGCAGCGTGGTGGCCACGGCCTGGATGTTCGGGAAGGCCCGGGACACGTCTTCGATCATACCGAAGAAGGCGGAGGTGTCCAGCTTGGATGATTTTTCGACGTCTTGACCCTTGATGCCCAGGCCCAACTGCAGGTCTTCCTCGTTGCCCAGCAGGACGTCCACATGTTCGACGATGCGGCGGAAAGTCGCCTGCGCCGGTTCCAGCCCGCCACGCGGCGCCCACAGCTTGGGCCGGTAGTTGAGGTCGAAGGACGTGATAGCACCGTGCCGCTTGGCCGCCTGCATGGCCTCGATGATCAGTTCCGAGGTGGTGCCGGACAGGGCTGCGTAGATGCCGCCCGAGTGGAACCAGCGGATACCCTGGCCGAAGATTTCGTCCCAGTCGAAGTCGCCGGTCTTGAGCATCGCGCCGGCCTCGTTGGCCCGGTTGTAGAACACCACTGGCGGTCGCACGCCATAGCCTCGGTCGCTGTAGACGGTGGCGATGTTGGGTCCGTCGACGCCATTGTGCTCGAAGCGCTTGAAGTAAGGCCTGACGCCCATTTCGCGGACCCGGGTCTCGACCAATTCGCCGATGCCATAATCCACCATGGCGCTGGCGATAGCGGTCCGCATGCCGAAGCAGTCAGACAGACCCGCCGCGACGTTGTATTCGCCACCAGAAACATGGATGTCCGCCGAGCGCGCCTTGCGGAAAGGAATCACGCCGGGATCCAGTCGGTGCACCAGGGATCCCAGTGAGAGCAAATCGAGTTGGCAGTCGTTGCGAATGTTCAGAGCGTTCATCGTGATTCCCGTTCAAACGTTGTAGGTCGTGGATACCGTATCACCGCCGGTGCCGGTCCAGTTGGTATGGAAATACTCGCCCGCGGGCTTGTCTACGCGTTCGTAGGTGTGCGCGCCGAAGTAATCGCGTTGTGCCTGTAGCAGGTTGGCGGGCAGCACCGCGCTGCGGTAGCCGTCATAGTAGGCCAGTGCGGAGCTAAAGGCCGGTACCGGAACACCCTGCGTGACCGCGGTGGCAATGACCTGGCGCCAGGCAGCCTGGCTGTTCTGGACGGCGTCGCGGAAATATCCGTCCAGTAGCAGGTTTTGCAGATCCGGTGCGCGTTCGTAGGCTTCCTTAATCTGGCCCAGGAACTGGGCCCGGATGATGCAGCCACCGCGCCACATCAGCGCGATGTCACCGTAGTTCAGGTCCCAGTCATATTCCGCGGCAGCGGCCCGCATGAGTTGGTAACCCTGTGCATAGGAACAGATCTTGGAGGCGAACAGCGCCTGCCGGAGTTGATCCAGGAATTCAGCGCGGTCGCCTTCGAAGCGGTGCTCCGGGCCATTGAGGGATTGCGCCGCGACCAGGCGTTCGTCCTTGATAGCGCTCAGCGCGCGGGCGAATACCGCTTCGGCGATGGTCTGGGCCGGCACGCCGAGGTCCAGCGCTGCCAGTGATGTCCAACGGCCGGTGCCTTTCTGGCCCGCCTGGTCCATGATCACGTCGATCATCGGCAATCCGGTTTCGTCGTCGGTCTTGGCCAGGATGTCCCGGGTGATCTCGATCAGGTAACTGTCCAGCTCACCCTCGTTCCACTCGCCGAATACTTTCGATATTTCGGCAGGTTGCATGCCAAGCGTGTAGCGCATCAGGGCGTAGGCCTCGCAGATCATCTGCATATCGCCGTACTCGATCCCGTTGTGCACCATCTTTACAAAATGGCCGGCCCCGTCGTTGCCCAGCCACTCGCAGCACGGCGAGCCGTCCTCGACCTTGGCCGCGATGGCCTGGAAGATTGGCTTGACGTGCGGCCAGGCCGCGGCCGAACCGCCGGGCATGATCGAGGGGCCTTTCAGCGCGCCCTCTTCGCCGCCCGAGACACCGGTGCCGACAAACAGAAGACCCTTGCCCTCGACATACGCTGTTCGGCGCATGGAGTCGGGAAAGTGCGAGTTTCCGCCGTCGATGATGATGTCGCCCGGGTCCAGGTGCGGGATGATGGCATCGATGAAATCGTCCACCGCCTGGCCAGCCTTGACCAGCAGGAACACTTTGCGTGGCCGTTCCAACTGATCGACCAGTTCCTTGATGCTGTGGCAGCCCACGATGTTGCGGCCGGCGGCACGGGCCTGCATGAAGGCGTCGACCTTGCGGGTGGTGCGGTTGAAGACCGCCACCCGGAAGTCATGGCTTTCCATGTTCAGGACCAGGTTTTCGCCCATCACGGCCAGTCCGATCAGGCCGATGTCACATTTGTCCGATTCAGCGTTCATGAATACTCCGATATCCGGGCCCCGCCGAGGTGGTGGCGCCGTCAGTGCGTTCTGCGACCGCAAGCGGAGGCAGGATTCGATCAGTCAATGAAAAGGGGCCGGACGTGGCGGTCCCACAGGTTTTGCGTAACGTTCCGGGAAACATCAGCCTCGAAACGCTCGAGCGCGTCGTAATAACGCTCGCCCATCTGGGCAGCGACTTTGTAGCCGACGTGCAGCAACTGGCGCAGGTCGGGGTTGTACAGCGGATCGGCCTGGTCATGCCGCAGGGCGCGTGCGAACTGCTCGCCGGTCCAGTTTCCGACTTCCTCCGCGCTCGGCAGCCGCCCGAAATCGATGTCGATCACCGTAGCGTAGGGTTTGCACAACGCTTCGCTGTGTTCGAGTGACTTCGCATACACTTCGCGCGCGATTTCCAGCCCTTCGCCACCGGCCTCGGCCAACCCGATCAGTTCTTCCAGCCAGGTGGTGCCGGCGGTCTTGACGTGGATGCCGGCCCCGGTACGCCGCAGGGCATCCCGGATCGCCCCGTAGATGGAGAACTTGTCCGAACCGGAATGCATGCTGAGTTTCAGGTTGTCTGGTAAACCGAACTGGTCGATGGCGAAGGCGATAGCCGCCAGGTCGTCGTTGAACTCCTTCTCGAAGCGCTTGACGTCGCCGACGTAGTCGACGCCCTTGTTGAATCGCCCGGTAAACTTGGGCGCGATCGTCTGCGCCGGGATGCCCTCGTCCGCGATGGCCGCCAGAATGAAAAAAAGCTCGAGCGGCGTCTGCGGGTCGTGCGTTTCGTCCATGGAGACTTCAGGGATGAAGTCATCGCCACGTGCTGCGACGATGCGCCGATAAATCTCTCCAGCCGTCTGCACCGCCTTCAGGTAGGTCCGAGCAATGTTTGTCAGCACCTGCTCAGTGACTTCGAAGCGGCCAGCGCCGGGGATTTCAAGTTCGCCGATGTAACGCCCGTGGCGCGCTACGAAGGCGGCGATGTCCTGCTCGGACGCTGGCGTACCGATGTCATCGCCGACGTCCAGGGTGAAGAAATCGCTGCAGGCAATAAAACGGTCCACCGTGGAAAGGTTGATGTGGTCAGCGTCGACCCGGTAGCTGGAATTCCAGCCGAGCGCAGCAACTGCCTGATCTGCTTCCAAACGCAGGCTGACTGGCTCGGTGCCGACGATCTCATGTTCGCGATTGGACTTGTTCCACACCGGGGTGATGTGAATACCCGCTTCTTTTGCCTTGATGATGGCCTGTAGCTGGGCAATGCCCTGATGCAAGAACCGGTCGCCCATGCCGAAGCTGTATTTTTCTAGTTTCATTCGTAGCTACCGTATCCGTTCAGATAGTCATGGCGGCGAAACCGCCGTCCACGACGATTTCCTCGCCGGTGATGAAAGAGCCGGCGTCCGAGGCCAGCAGCAAAGTCGCGCCGCTGAGTTCTTCGGCCTTGCCGAAGCGTTTCATCGGCGTGTGGCCCATAATCTGTTGCACGCGTTCCTCGGTCAACACCTGGCGGTTCTGTTCGGCCGGGAAGAAGCCCGGCACCAGCGTGTTGACTCGGATGCCCTGCGCCGCCCATTCCCGCGCGAGGTTGCGCGAGATGTTGTGTACTGCCGCCTTGGTCATCGAGTAGGTGAATACACGTGAGAGCGGAATCAGGCCCGACATGGAGCCGACGTTGATGATGCTGGCGGCGACCTGCTGCTCGACAAAGTGGCGGCCGAACACCTGGCAGGCCAGGAACACGGCCTTGGTGTTGACCTCGAACAGCCGGTCGTATTCTTCAGGACTGATGTCGAAGAACGGGGTGGGAGCGTTGACCCCCGCACCGTTGACCAGGATGTCGCAACCACTCGAGCGCTCCAGAACCGTGGTCAGCAGTTGTTCCAGCCCTGGGCGGGACACGATATCGGCGGCCATGAAATAGCCGTTGCCGCCGCTGGCACGGATGCGCTCCAGCCTGGCTTCGGCCTTGTCCGCACTGCGGCCGACCAGCACCACTTCGGCGCCGGCTCCAGCCAAGGCCTCGGCCATCGCCCCGCACAATTCCCCGGTGCCGCCAATGACCACGGCAGTCCGCCCTTGTAATGAAAAAAGGTTTTCGAGATACGTCATGATTGTGATACCTTAGAACAAAATGCCACCGGTGGCAATGGTGTTGTTGTTGATCTTTGCGCCCGATCAGACCATTGCTGGCGACAGCCGGCTGAAACGCTCGCTTCCCAGGGCTGAGAACCGGTCGCGCAGACCCCGGCGCGGCCCGGCAGCCTCCCTTACAATGGAGCGATATTCCGCCCGGCAAGGGACCAACGACAGGTAAAACCATGATCTATTTCGAGACCGGCTCACCCACGACTTCGCTCAGCGCAGATGACCTGAAACAGGGTTTGCATACGGCGCTGGAACGCTTGGGCGAGCGCCGTAAAGTGCTGGCCGTCCCGCCCGATTTCACGCGCCTGCCGTCGCGTTCTGGCGAACTGACCGAGTTCTGCTGGGCGTACTACGGCGATCGCCTCACTGACGTGCTGCCGGCGTTGGGGACGCACACCCCCATGACCGAAACCCAGATCGCGCACATGTTTGGGCGCATGCCGCACGATCTCTTCCGTATTCACGACTGGCGCCGGGACGTGGTGACGCTGGGAACGGTGCCGGCGTCGTTCGTTCGGGAGGTATCGGAAGGCGCCTGCGATTTTTCCTGGCCCGCCCAGGTGAATCGCCTGCTGGCCGATGGCGGCCATGACCTGATACTGTCCATTGGGCAAGTCGTACCGCATGAAGTCGTCGGCATGGCCAACTACAACAAGAACATTTTTGTCGGCACGGGCGGCACTGAAGCCATCCACAAGAGCCACTACATCGGCGCCGTCTATGGCATGGAGCGCATGATGGGGCATGCCGACACTCCGGTGCGCCGCGTGTTCAATTACGCCTCCGAGCATTTCGCGGCCCACCTGCCCATCGTGTACGTACTGACGGTGGTCGGCCTCAACGACGAAGGCGCCCTGCAGACTTATGGGCTGTTTATTGGCGATGATTTAAGCGTGTTCGATCACGCTGCAAAACTGTCCTTGCAAGTCAATTTCGAAATGCTCGATGAGCCCCTGACCAAGGCAGTGGTGTGGCTCGACCCGACCGAGTTCAAGAGCACCTGGCTGGGCAACAAGAGCGTGTACCGCACGCGCATGGCGCTGGCGGACGGGGCTGACCTGATCGTTCTGGCGCCGGCACTGACCGAATTCGGGGAAGACCAGGGCATCGACAAGCTGATCCGCAAATACGGCTACTTCGGTACGCCGCACACGCTGAAAATGGTGGCGGAGAACGAGGACCTGGCCGCCAATCTGGCCGCGGCCGCGCACTTGATTCATGGGTCATCCGAGGGCCGGTTCCGGATCACCTACTGTCCCGGCAAGGGGCCTAAGAACCTGACGCGGGCCGAAATCGAAGGCGTGGGATTCGACTGGGCCGATTACGACGAGATCACGGCGCGCTACGATCCGGAGCGAATGAAGGAAGGCCGCAACGTCCTGCCGGATGGCGAGGAAGTGTTTTACATCTCCAACCCCGCGCTCGGGCTGTGGGCCGTGCGCGACCGGTTCACGTACTGAGTCCGGGTGCGTGAAAATCGTCGTCGACGACAAGATCCCCTATATCGAGGGCGCGCTGGAGCCCTACGCCGAGGTGGTTTACCTGGAAGGGCGCCGGACGACCGCTTCCGACGTGCGCGATGCCGACGCACTGATCACGCGCACCCGCACCCGTTGCGACCGCAGCCTGCTGGAAGGATCACGGGTGAAGTTCATCGCGACGGCCACCATCGGCTTCGACCACATCGACACCGAATTCTGCCGCCAGGCGGGTGTCGAGTGGATTAATGCGCCGGGCTGCAACGCCGAGAGCGTCAACCAGTACATGGCTTCCTGCCTGTTTTCCCTGTCCGGGCGATCGCGGCAGCCGCTGGCCGGGCGAACCATGGGTGTCGTCGGCGTCGGGCAGGTTGGGTCGCGGGTGGCGCGCACCTGCAAACTTCTCGGCATGCGGGTGCTGCTGAACGATCCGCCGCGTTCGCGCCGGGAAGGACAAGCTGGTTTCGTGTCGCTGGACCGAATCCGCGCGGAATCCGATTTCATCAGTTTTCACGTACCGCTTAACGTTTCGGGCGAGGATCGTACCCTGCACATGGTCGAAGACGGCTTTTGCGCCGGCCTGGGCCGGCGGCCGGTGCTGCTCAACACCTGCCGCGGCGAGGTGTTCGAGACTCGCGCCGTATCTGCGGCATTGCGGGCGGGAACGCTATCGGGCCTGGTGGTTGACTGCTGGGAGAACGAACCGGTTATCGACCTCGACCTGCTGGGGCACGTGGATTTCGGAACTCCCCACATCGCCGGCTATTCGCGTGACGGCAAGGCCAATGGCACTCGCACCAGTGTCCGCGCGATCAGTCGCTTCTTCGGGCTGGGCATCGACGACTGGGAGCCGGAGTCACTGGAGGCCCCGGCCAGACCCGTCATTACGCTTTCCGGTGCCGCGGTCAGTACCGAAGAGTGGGTCTCCGAGGCCGTGCTGGCCACCTATCGGATCGAAGCCGACGATCGCGCCCTGCGGGCGGACCCTTCCGCTTTCGAGCGGCTGCGTGGGGACTACCCGGTGCGGCGTGAGTTCCACGCTTACGCCGTGCAGTCAGAAGGTATGCCGGGGGAGGTCCTCCAACTGCTGTCCTCGATGGGGTTTCGTTGTCCCGGGTTTTCCAACGATGAGCCATAAGCGATGGGAGATGAACGCATGAAGGAATTGAGCCGTTTCTTTTGGCTCACGGCGGCGTTGTGTTCCGTCCTTCTGAACGGGTTTTCTCCTGCGCAAGCGAATGGCGAGGGCGATAGCCTGTCACTGGCCCAGCGCCTGGCGCGGCAGCACATCGAACGGTTTCCCGAACCCTGGCTCATGCGCAAGTCGGACGGCGCCTACCGCTGGAGCTATACGCCTGGCCTGGTGCTGCTGGGTATGGAACGCCTGCACGAGGTCGACAACAACGTCGCCTGGCTCGACTACATCCAGGCCTATGCGGACCACTACATCGGCGAGGACGGCGTCATCCAGACTTATTCGGTGACCGATTTCAACATCGATTCGCTAAAGGCCGGCGACATCCTGTTCGGCTTGCACGAGCGGACCGGTGACCCGCGCTACCGGGCGGCGCTGGACAGCCTACGCCTGCAATTGCAATGGCACCCGCGTACCCAAAGCGGTGGTTTCTGGCACAAGCGCAAGTACCCCTGGCAGGTCTGGCTGGACGGGCTGTACATGGGGCAGCCTTTCTACGCGCGCTACGAAAGGACGTTCGGGAGCAACCCGGGAGCTTTCGATGACATTGTCGGCCAGTTCTCTTCCATCGAGCAGAAGACGCGCGACCCGGAAACGGGGCTGTTGCGTCACGGCTGGGACGAGAGCGCGTTGCAGCGCTGGGCCGACCCCGTAACCGGCCTGTCGCCAGGGTACTGGTCACGGGCCATGGGTTGGTACGCAATGGCGCTGGTGGACGTGGTCGAATATTTGCCGGACGGTCACGCAGGACATGCAGCGCTGGGCGGCATCCTGGCGCGCATGGCGGCCATGCTGGAAACCTACCAGGACGAGACCGGCCTGTGGTGGCAGGTGCCGGAGCAGGGCGGCCGTGAGGGCAACTGGCTGGAGGCCTCTGGTTCGGCCATGTTCGTCTACGCGCTGGCCAAGGGGGTGCGGCTTGGCCTGCTCGACCCACAGTACCTGGATATCGCCCGCAAGGGAGAGGCTGGGCTGCTTGCGCAAATCGTGACTGTCGATCCGGACGGTTCGGTCCACGTCGAGGACATCTGCCGCAGTGCCGGTCTGGGCGGTGAACCTTACCGGGACGGCAGTTACGCGTATTACATGAGCACCGATCGAGTCAGGGACGATGCCCACGGCATCGGCGCATTCCTGCTGGCGGCGGCGGAGATGGCGCGCGCGGACTGAAGCCGTCCGCGTTCAGGTCATACGGCCCATTTTTCGACGCGCGGTGACAGGTCGGTCAGTTCCTCGATCCGTACGGCGCGGCCCTCGTCAATACTCTGCCGGGCCGCGATACCGATCAAAACGGCCATCGCGCCGTCGCGGTAGCCGGCGCCCTGGTGCAGGCCGGGATTGGCCACCTGTCCGCGCAGGATTTCATTCATCATGATCGGGTCGCCGCCCCAATGCGCTTTGCGCACGAACGGTAGACGTGTGCGTTCGAACTCACCGAAATTGGTTTGCGTGACGATCTCGTGGAAACTCAATTCAGCTTTCGCGTGGCTGGTATGGTCCATGTCTTTTTCGTAGATGGCCGACTGGTCTTCCTGCTGCTCCAGCAGAGAAGGCACACCCTCCCAGGTTTCCATACGCCCCTTGCGGCCGTTGAAGGCCAGGCGGAAGCCCTCGTAAGGCGAGTAGGTCGTCAGCGAGTAGGCCACCTGTACACCATTGGCGTACTGGATCTGCACGGCCATCTTGTCGAAGATGTCGATCTCTTCCCGAAACACGCAGCCATCACGGATGTAACCGTCGTGCTGCTCGTTTTCCGTGTACAACTTCACCAGCATCTCGTTCTCGCTGATGTCCCAGTAGTACGCACAGGAATCCTTGTGCGGGCAACCGGTGCAGCGCGTGGAGCGGAATGCGCCGTTGTGGCCGTAATGGTCCAGCCCGCCATAAGCGTGCACTTCTACCGGGTCGGAACCGATCCACCAGTTGAGCAGGTCGAAATGGTGTGCGGCCTTGTGCAGCAACAAGGTGCCGCCTTTCTCACGGAGGCCATGCCAGCGCCGGAAGTAGGAAGCGCCGTGATAGTTGTTGAGGTACCAGTTGAAATCGACCGAGGTCAATGCGCCGATGTCGCCCTTGTCCAGGCGCTGCCTGAGTTGTGTGAAGATAGAGCCATAACGGTAGTTGAAGCCCATGACCAGGCGCGCCCGGGATCGTCGCGCCGCATCGACGATGCGCTGGCACTTTTCAGCCGTGGTGGTCATCGGTTTCTCGGTCACCACGTCGATGCCGGCGCTCAGTGACTTGACGATGAATTCGTCATGGGTGCTGTCGACGGTCGCGACCATCACCAGGTCGGGGCGTACCTTGTCCAGCATATCGTCGAAGTTCGTGAACACCGGGCAGTCCGGCACGCCGATATAGCCGCGCGCGAAATCGAGGCGCCCGGGGTTGATGTCACAGAGGCCAACGAACTCGGCACCGTCGGCATGATGTTCCCTGATGAACTGCCCCCAGAAAGTAACCCCGCGGATACCGGTGCCGACCAGGGCGACCCGCTTGCGGCCGTCCGCGCCGAAGGCCCGGCCAATGGGGGAGGCTGCGAGCGCCGCGCCGGCGCCCAGGGCGCTGCCGGTGCCGATGAATTCACGTCGGGTCAAGGTTCCGCTGGGGTCCGTCATGTGCTCGCTCCTGTATTCGCGTAAAGGTGCTATTCGTTGGCAGGCTTGCCGATGGTGGCCAGGATGCCGCCATCGACGTAAATCACCTGTCCGGTGACGAAGTCGCTGGCCGGGGCGGCCAGGAATACCACGGCGCCCTTCAGGTCGTCAGGATCGCCCCAGCGGCCGGCCGGCGTGCGCTGGATGATGAAATCGTTGAACGGGTGGCCATCCACCCGGATGGGTGCGGTCTGGCTGGTGGCGAAGTAGCCAGGGCCGATGCCGTTGACCTGCACGTTGTGACGGGCCCACTCCGTGGCCATGTTGCGGGTCAGCATCTTGAGCCCGCCCTTGGCCGCGGCGTAGGCCCCGACCGAGTCGCGCCCGAGTTCCGACATCATCGAACAGATGTTGATGACCTTGCCGCCGCCGCGCCGGATCATGGACTGAACCACGGGCCGGGACATCACGAAGGCGCCGGTGAGATCGGTGCGCACGACCTGTTCGAAATCGGCCAGCGGCATCTCCAGCAGGGGGACGCGCTTGATGATGCCGGCGTTGTTGACCAGGACATCAATGGGCCCGACTTCCTGCTCGATGCGCGCGACTGCTTCGGCCACGGCGGCCTCGTCGGTCACGTCGAATCGGTAGCCGTGCGCTTCCAGGCCCCGTT
>JAHEFS010000071.1 GCA_024640045.1 Chromatiales bacterium
GCACCCTGGCAGGAATGCGTCACCGAAGGTAAGGATATCGACCTGTCGGCCTTGCCGGTCAGTACCTGCTGGCCCGGCGATGCGGGCCCCCTGATTACCTGGGGCATGGTGATCACGCGGAGCCCACGCAGCGGCCGGGTCAACCTGGCCATCTATCGCCAGCAACTGATTGGCAAGAACAAGCTCATTATGCGTTGGCTGGCCCATCGGGGCGGCGCCCAGGATTTCCGGGATTTCCAGCAATCCCACCCTGGAGAACCATTTCCTGTCGCCGTGGTTATTGGGGCGGACCCTGCTACCCTGCTGGCAGCCGTCACGCCAATCCCCGACACCCTGTCCGAGTACCAGTTCGCAGGCATCCTGCGCGGGCGCCGCAGCCGCGTCGTCCGGTCAGCGCTGACCGGCTTGCCCGTGCCATGCGGTGCCGAAATTGTGCTCGAGGGACATATCCATCCGGGTGAAACCGCCTTGGAGGGGCCATTTGCAGACCACACGGGTTACTACAACGCACAGGCCGATTTTCCGGTCTTTACCGTGGAGCGAGTGAGTCATTCGCCACAGGCGGCCTATCTCACGACCTACATGGGCAAGCCCGGTGAGGATGAACCTTCGGTCATGGCGGCGGCTCTGAACGAGATGTTCATCCCGCTGCTGCAGGCGCAATTTCCCGAGGTCGCGGATTTTTACCTGCCCCCGGAAGCCTGTTCGTACCGCATCGCGATCGTGAGCATTCGCAAAGCCTATCCGGGACATGCGCGACGCATGATGTTCGCCATCTGGTCGTGGTTGAAGCAATTCACCTATACCAAAATCGTAATCGTGGTCGATGACGATATCGATATCCGGGATTGGAAGCAGGTGGTCTGGGCCATTTCGACCCGGTCAGATCCGGTGCGCGATACCGTGCTGGTTGAAAACACGCCGATCGACTACCTGGACTTTGCCAGCCCTGCCCCTGGCTTGGGCGGCAAAATGGGGATCGATGCAACCAACAAGTGGCCCGCGGAATCGAACCGCACTTGGGGGCGTCCGGTGACCATGGATGCTCAAACCCGGAAAAGGGTTCAGCACATCATCGAGGATCTGGAACTTTAAGAGCGGGTCTTTTCTGCCCCAGCCTGACCAGCTCCGATAGATCGGGCCGTTCTGTCGGGGTCAAACCGTAACCGGGACTGTCAGGAAGTTTCCTGCTCTTTTTTAGCGCTTTCAGCTGCGGCTTTCTTGATTTTTTGCAGTTGTTCGAGATTGCGGCGATAAGCATTCACCACCTTGTCGATGCCTTTCGGCATGAGACCCCCTGTGTTGCCGGCCACGCTGTAGGTGGCGTAAATGCCGGAAGCAGACATCAGTGCAGCGGAAACCAGGGTGACTTCAAACCCCTCGTCTTTCATTTCGTTGGCCAGTTCGATGAAACGGGTGGTACAGGCCTGGTGTTTTTGTGCGTCGTTCAAAACAGCTCTCCCTGACAGCAGTGGTCGCTCACTGTCAGATGGGGGTCTTAGTCGGGACACTCAAGCCCGTCATGCTGGGTCAGGTGGACGAGTTGTAGTTGACCGGAGCCAAATCCGGTCTCGGTGCTGTTCCAGGTCATTCGGCCGCTCCGGCACTCCAGTTCCAGTTGCAGGCTTCCCCAGGGAATTTCTTCAACCGCTTGCGGGTCGAAGGCATCACCGAAGATGCCGCCCGAAGTGGTCAGCATCTCGCTGAATATCAATGCTCCATCTACCTCGTCACCGACGCCAAAGTACCAGCGTCTGGCGCCGTCGGGGCCGTAACTGAACCAGAAGACCAGGGCCTGCCCGTTGGTGAGCATTTCCAGCACCAGGCCCTCACCGTCATGGGATGGATCGAACCAGGAGCCGCTGAGCAGTGCTTCCTGGGTGATCGGCGACATGCGCGGCAAACCGCAATCCAATCCCATCAGTTTGGTGAGACGGGAAACCGATTGCCGCCCGCTCCGGTTGCCGATTCGCCAGTCCATTTCCGCCGAACTGCAACCTGAGAAAGTAAACTTGGCCGAACCCACCACCTCTTCAACAATGAGATCGGGGTCGAACGCTTCTCCGAAGACACCACCGGAAACCCGCAGGAGTTCAGGGAATACAGCGCGGTTTCCTCGAACCTCCCCGACGGCAATGTACCAGTCCTGCTGGCCGTCGGCATCGTACGTAAACCAGTAGAGGACCACGACGCCATTCGCCAGCATGTCGAATAGAAAACCCTCGCCGTCATGATCGAGGTCGTACCAGGCACCGGCGATGCCGGGTTCGAGTACGAAGGGGTCCTCCGCAGCCTCGGTGCTGGCCGGAATCTTCAGTTGGATATCGGCGCCGCCGGAGTCGCCGGTTTCGCCATCAATGCTCTCATATCCGGACCAGGCGCCGCTTTCCCAGCTCACCACCGTCGCGGGATTGGCGTCCAGGCGCAGGCCGGCCATATCGGTGGTCGCCACTGCCAGGCTCACGTGCGTGTCATTGGACAGTGCCGAGCGGTTTTCCGCCGTATCGGCGATGATGAAATCCATGAAATAGGCATCATCCCGGTAGTTCAGGTAGCCTGCGGGCGCCTCGAACCCCTCGTTGAGCCAGCCTTGCGCGACCTCATCGATTTGCAGTGCTCCGCCCCCGGCAGACATGGCGGTAGTCAACGACAATGTGTCGTCGGTACGGCCCGGGAATGCCGTGATGATGCCGTCTTCGCGCCAGCGCATCGGCTTGTTGAAAGCCAGCCACAGGCGATATTGACGGCCAGGCTGCAGCGCTTGCACGGTGTTTTCGAACAGGGTGCGGTTATCCGGGTCAGTCACATCCCACTCGGCTTCATGCACGACCGCGCCGGTCACTTCGTCGATCAGGCGCAGGGCCTGGATGGAAGGTGGCCCGGCCTGGCGATAGTAGACGGCCGCGAAGGACTGCGCCAGTTGCTCGCGCACGCGGCGGATTTCGGATTCCGGCAGGATGAAGCCGTCATGACAGTTGTTGGCCTCGCCGCCGTAATCCGCACCACAGCGCGTGCCACTCGGCTCGACTTCGAGTGTCCAGGAGGGCACCTCGTAGGTGTGGGTGAAGTACTCATCGGTGGTGCCGATACCCTGGTTGATCGGCAGGTCACGCGCGCTGTTGAAGGAATACCACTTGCGGGCCGGAAATTGTCGGTGATGATTGGAGAACAGACCCAGCACCAGTTGGGTCTGAGCCGCCAGGCGTGAATTGAAGCCGCGTGACCAGAAATGCACCTGGGAAAACGAGTGCACATCGGTATAAATTCGCAACTGCTCCGCCGGGCCCAGTTGTGCCGCCGCATCCAGGGCCTGGATTTCAGGTTCAGAGGCAGGCTGAGCGCCGTGGTAGATCAGTGAGTCCGGGTTGGTCGATGATGAGCCGGGTGCGGTATTCCAGAACGGGCTGTTGTTGCGGTTCAGGTCCACGCCATCAAGCAGATCGGTCAGTGTTTCCAATGATTCGTCCGCATTGAGCATGTTCTTGCGCCGCATGCGCCCGTCGCGCGGCGAAGTATTCGGATAGCGGTCGTCCACGCCCAGGTAGTTGAGCGAGGGGTAACGCTGCGTCTGCAGGAATCCGTCGATATTGAGCGACGGGATTACGACCATGTTGACGTTTTCACGCAAGTAATCGTAGAAGTAGTCATCATTTTCGTGCGTGGCGATGAGTTCCAGAATGCCAGTGACGGTCTCGGGCGTCTGCCATTCACGGGCATGGATGCCACCGTTGGTCAGCATGGCTGGCTCAGGCAAGCCATACAGCGTCTCGCGATCTGTGTCACCCAGGCGGTAAGCCCAGATGGTGCGGCCCATTCGGGTCAGCCCGACAGTTTCCGGATGCACCCACGGCGTGGTCGCGGCCAGGTCCTGGTGGCGCGCATGCAGGCCGGCATAAGTGCGAAACCCGTCGAACGGCAAGGGAGTGTCGACCGGTTCGGGTACGGAGTAGCCCAACGCAATCTTGTTGGATTCGTTGAGGGGATTGCTTTCGACCCATTCGGTCAGCACCGGGTTCTGGGCCTGCAGCGCCGTCATGGCAAACAAGAGGGTAGTCGCCAACGAGAATCTGATTGCAGAACTGGCCTGAATCACGGGACTACACCGCTGGCCTGCCGGTCGCGCATAAGGGAGAGCGCCAACCGGGCACGTGAGGTACTTAACGTCTGGTCGCCGGATTCCGCGAGTTCCACCAATTGGCTAACCGTATCGTCGGAAGGACTGGTGGCCAGCGCCAGGGCGGCCGATGAGCCCAGTTTGGGGTCGCCCAGTAATCGCAGCAGACGAGCTTCGGCTTTCGCCTGGCCCTGCAGCGCGGGAGAAAGCTCGGCGATGGCGACGGCTGCGACTTCAGGACGTGAATTTTGGATGGCACCGTTCAACAGTCGGTCAATCTGCCCCGGGGCGAGTGTCTTTCCAGCCCGCCGCAGCACTTCGGTCACCGTGCTGCCGCTGCCGGTGCGCGCCACTTGTTCCAGTGCCCGGGTGTCGCCATTCAGCAACGCGGCCGTGCCGGCCAGTGCGGCCATTTCCGGTTCCTGTTCCAGCGCATTCAGGGCCATGAAGCTGATCATTTCAAGTTGCCCAGGCGAAGCCCCATCCAATGCATCCAGCAAGCCGCGCCGCACGGGCGGGTCTGCGTGGAGCCAGTAGGCTTGTACCAGCATCGCAGGGTCCTGGGCCAACAGAACAGCGCCGGCGTAGCGCGCTTCCTGCCGACGCCAACCGTGTTGCACTCCGGCAGTCGCGGCCCGGATATTGAAGAGCGGCACGTTGCTGCCCGGGTAGTCTTCGTGCGGAACCACGGCCTGTGATTCGTAGTTGGAAAGATAAGTGAGTGTCAGCGGACCAATCGAGCCCGGCGGCAGTTGGCGCAAACTTTGCGTAAAGGTGAACAGGATTTGTTCGCGGTTGACCACCGGAATCTGCCCGTCCGAAGCAGTGGCTTGCAGCAGGTCCAGCAGTTTGCCGTCGTCGCCTGCTCTGACCAGTTGCTCCAGCGCGGCCAGTCGGTTTTCTGCAGGCGAAGTTGAGGCCTTGTCATCGCCCAGCGCGGAACCGCCGAGTAACGGCAGTAAGACAATCAGCGGCGAATATCTCAGACGGATCATGGGCTTTTCCATCAAACAAGCCCAAAGATTACGAAATGTTGGCTGCCATATCATCCGCCGAAGGTAACGGGTCCAGTTTCCGTCATTCCTGCGGTGGGCGTGTTGCTTCCATCGCTTCCAGCCCGGTACCGTTGAAGATGGCCGTGTAGCCGAGCTTACCGAGCGCCTCAAGGGTGCCGTCCGCCCGTCTGCCGCTGCGGCAGTACAGAACGACAGATCGATCATGATTTTCGCCAATCTCCCGGATGATCTGGTCGATCTCCGTGTGCGGGATATTGACCGAGTGTTCGAGGTGTCCTTCAGCGTATTCTTCGGCCGAACGGACATCCAGGATAAGAGCGCCAGCATCGATCAGTTGCCAGGCTTTTTCTGCGGCGACTACATCGCCCTTGATGTCGGTTGCCGAAACGGCGGACGGAACCATGGCGAGTTGAACAGAGAACAACAGTAGCCACGTTGAAAGCAAAAAAAACCGGGAAACGTGCATGATCAATCTCCTGTCAATTCCTTAAAGAATACCACTGCGCCCGGGGCGTTATGCGTTATTTGACCCGGTCCAGTCGGAAGTGTTCACATACCGTTGCTCAGGGGGCGAAAGTCCGCGTGGACCTGTTGTGCGCCGAGGCCTCGCAGGGTGTCGGCGCGCTCACCATCGGCAATGCCAATGAAGGACCAACCCAGCTCGCAGCTGGCGTGCCAGTCCCAGGGGCCATCGCCGATATAAGTGATCAAGTGTTCGGGTGGAAGGCCCGCAAGATCCAGCCGCGTCAGCGCCGCGTTCATGATTTCTGTGCGGCTGATGGCGTCATCGGAAGTGGCCAGCGGCAGCCCGAAACGTGAGAGGCCGGAAGCCTCGAGTTTGAACCGGGCCGTGTTGCCCCAGCTGCCGGTGGCGATCGCGAGGTGCGTGCCAGGTCTTGCAAGCATGCTTTCCAGCCAGGTAGTCAGCCCGGGTCTTGGCTGGAACAGTTCGGGCCGCTCGCGCGAGGCCGTCTCGACGAGCTCCAGGAACAAGCCACGCAATGCTTCTGTCTCCGCGGGCTCCGGGCCCCTGCCCAGAGTTTCGCGGCACCACTGATCGAGGATGCCGGAATCGGACACATGAACGTAGTTCAGCAGGTGTACCGTCTGTTCCTGCCGCCCGAACACCTGTTCAACGGCGTGCCAGTAGCAGGTGTTGTCCATCTCGTGTGTGGGAATCAGGGTGCCATCGATATCGAGGATAAAGATGGTGCTGTCTGGTTTTGCGGCGGCGTTCAAAGCACTTTCCGTTATGCTATCTTCATTCGTAAACCCCCATTCTGAACCTTGCATGCCATGAGTCAACTGCCAACCATCAATGCCACTGAATATCCCGGGGGCGTCATCTGTATCGATACCGGTTACGTCCGCGACCGACTCGCGGGTTGTTACCTGGTTGAGGCCAATGACTGCGTGGCCTTTATCGAGACCGGTATCAGCTCGACGGTGCCGCGCATGTTGAAGGTTCTGGCTGAGCGGGGATGGACGCCCGAGCAGGTTCGGTACGTCGTGGTCACTCATGTTCATCTGGATCACGCTGGCGGGGCGGGGCTGCTGATGCAGAAACTGCCCAACGCTGAATTCCTGGTCCACCCGCGCGGGGCCCGCCACATGATCGACCCTTCGCGGTTGGAGGCCAGCGTTCGGACGGTTTATGGGGATACCTATTTCGAAGAGACCTTTGCACCGCTGGTGCCCATCGACGATAACCGAAAACGCGAGATGAATGACGGCGACCGCGTCGTGTTGGGTGATCGTGCGTTCCTGTTTGTGGATACACCCGGCCATGCCCGGCATCATTTTTGTGTCTGGGACGAGCAGACCAGAGGCTGGTTTACCGGCGATACCTTCGGAATTTCCTACCGCGAGTTCGATACCACAGCCGGGCCGTTCATATTCCCGACCACCACGCCCATCGAGCTGGACCCACCCGCACTGAGGGAGTCGGTCGGCCGTTTGCTGGAACGCCAGCCTGACTGGATGTACCTGACCCATTACGGCCGGGTTGGGAACCCGGCGGAACTGGGCGAGCGCATGCTGGCCGGCCTCGACAGGATGGTTGAAATTGCCGAAAGGCACGCGGACTGCGACGACAGAAGCGAACGTATCAAAGCGGATTTCAGTGACTGGTTGCTGCAGGCCCTTCGCGCACATGGCGTTGCGTTGCCGGACCAAAAATTGCTGGACTTGCTACAGAACGATATCGATCTGAATACGCAGGGCCTGGAAGTCTGGCTGGATCGTCGGCAGCGCTCGTGAATTCGATGCGACACCTGGCGTATGTCCCGTTGTTTATCCTGGCCGGGTTCGCGGCGCCGGCACTGGCAGAAGTCGGTTTTGCTGATCACTATCGAGCGGCGGTCATAGCGTACCGCGAGGGCGATGCCCCGGCATTTCTCAGGGCGGCGCGTTCCGCACGCGAACTGCGGCCCGATTCTCCCCAGGCGGCTTATCTCCTGGCAGCGGCCTCGGCCATGAATGGCGGCGGCGAAGAGGCCCTGGATCTTCTGCAGGAACTGGCAAGCCAGGAACTCTTTTACGAACCGGGGGACGAACCTGCCTTCGCTTCACTGGGGTTGGCAGATCGTCGGCCGGATTTACTGGCGCGCTTCGCCAGCCATGGTGAGCCGCAGGGTGAGGTCAGTGTGGCTTTTCGCCTGGACGAGGATCGTTTCGTGCCAGAGGGGATTGCCTGGGACGCGCAAACGCAACGGTTCCTGCTCGGCAGCATTCACCAGGCCCGGGTGCTCGCGGTCGACACGCAAGGGCAAGCCGGGGAATTCATCACCAGCGGTACGGGCGGCCTGCTCAGTGTCTTCGGTATGCAGATACAGGCTTCCAGGCGCAGCTTGTGGATAGCGACCGCCGGGCTGCGCGAGACGCAGGGTATCGATGAATTGTGGATGGGGCGGGCCGGACTCCTGGAGTTCGACCTGGATACCGGGCGCCCGCGACGGGCTTTCTGGCTGCCGGAAGACGGCCGGGAGCACGTACTGGGGGATCTGCAACTGGTTGAAGGCGGCGCGCTGACCACGGACAGCCTGACCGGTGAAGTGCTGCAACTGGAGTTCGACACGGGCAGTTTTGAGATCATTGTGCCTGCAGGCGTATTGGTGTCACCTCAAGGACTCGTGCTGGCAGATGATACGGGCTTCGTTTTCGTCGCCGATTACCGCGGCGGTATCTTCCGGCTGAGCCTGGAAGACGGCGTCCTGAATAAGCTGGCGGAAGGCGGGACCACCCATCACGGTATCGACGGCTTGTACCGGCGGGGTGAGTGGTTGGTGGCCATCCAGAACGGCGTTCGTCCGAATCGCGTGGTGGCTTTGAAACTGAATGCCGGGGAAACCGCTGTGGAGGACTATCGTGTGCTGGCGGCTGCACTGCCGGATTTCGACGACCCCAACCTCGGCGTGATCGTGAACAAGCACTTTCACTTCATCGCCAACAGCCATTGGCCGCAGTTCGATGAGCAGGGTGGAGTGCCCCACGGCTTGAGCGGCCCGGTGGTGATGTCGGTTGAGCTACCCTGAGCGAATACAAGTGCGCCCCGGCGGGCAGAGGGCACCGGCCGGGGCGCGGATTGCCAGGCCAGGATCGTCGGTCAGACGATGATCAGGGAGAAAACAGGACCCTGGCTTGGCGGCAAACCTGTTGTTCCGTATTGAAAGCTTAGACGCATTCCAGCGGCAAAAGGTTACTGCTGTGCTTGAGTATGGGAGCTGACGGCGTGCAGGGCATCGTGCAAAAAGTCATGTTCTGAGGTGAACCGACGGGACCCGGGTGGTGGAACGAATGGACTGGGTTGTCGTTCAGTCGGGCTGCAGGTGCTTCAGTTTGTCCTTGTAGCTGCGTGACAGTTTGACGGTGTGCCCGGACTGCAGTTTCAGGAAATACTCGCCGTTGATGTGTGAGCGCATTTCGGTCACGCGATTTATGTTGACGATGGTTGAACGATGAATCCGTTGCAAGAAATCGGCGTCCAGATCATCTTCGAGTTGTTTCATGGTCTTACGCATGATGTGTGTCTCACCGTTGGCATTGACACACATATAGTCCCCGGCCGCTTCGATCCACTCGATGTCTTCCTGTTTGACCCAGGTGACCTTGGAACCATCCTTGATGGCCAGCCGCGCCAGCTCGGTCTTGCCTAGTGGTTTCAATTCCTGGCCTTTCACGTCTCCCATGCTTTCCAGGGACCTGCCGGTGATCTCGCTCAGCAACCGAAGCAGGGCCTGCTTGTGGGCCTCGGCCCGGCGCCCATCGAGGTGACTTCGGGCCCGTTCCACCGCCTTGGCCAGCCGGGCCTCCTCAATCGGCTTGAGCAGGTAGTCGATGGCATTCACTTCGAAAGCACGGACGGCGTATTCGTCGAAGGCGGTCACGAAAATGACGGCTGGGAGTTCCTCGTCCCGCAGTTCGCGCAGCACTTCGAACCCCGACTTGCCCGGCATCTGGATATCCAGGAATACGAGGTCCGGGGAATCGGTGCGGATGCGCTCGATGGCCTCTGTTGCATTCCGTGCTTCGCCCGCGACGGTGATACCGGGCAGGGTGTTCAGACGATGTCTGAGCCCGCGGCGCGCCAAGGCCTCGTCATCGACGATCAGGGCCTGGATGCTGTTCTTGGTCGCTGTTTTCAAAAGGAATACAAATCGTAACAGAGAGCCCGGAGGGCTCGAGTTTCTCCATCTTGAGTTCATGCCGCGGGCCATACAGCACGGACAGGCGTTCGCGGGTATTGCTCAGGCCCACGCCGGATGGCGGGTGCACCACGAGTGAATTGCGGCCTCGTGGGCCAGGGCCCGTATCCGTGACCCGAAGACACAGCTTACCATCTTCAACCCTTGCTGCAATGCCAATCGCTCCGCCCTCCTCGTTGGCGGCAATGGCGTGCTTGATGGCGTTCTCGATCAGTGGCTGCAGCAGCAACCCGGGCACCATGGCGGTGTACGCTTGCGGCTCGATATCGAGCTTGACGTGGAGTTGGTCCTCGAATCTGACCTGCTCAATTCTGAGGTACAACTGTAGAGCTTCCAGCTCCTGTCGCAGGTTGACTTTCAGCATCGGGTCGCTATGCAGTGAGTGTCGCAGGAAAGCACTCAACCGGGTCAGCATTTCATTCGCCGCGGTGTGGTTCTGTTCCAGCACCAGGGTGGAAATGGCATTCAGCGTGTTGAACAGGAAATGTGGGTTGAGCTGGTAGCGCAACATCTTCAACTGGGCCTCGTGGGCCATGCTGGTGGCCCGCAACAACCCCTCCTTTTGCTCTTGCACGGTGCGGTAGTAACGGATTCCGAAGTACATGCCGCTCCAGGTGCCGATGGCGTACAGGCTGAAAGTCAGGTCCCAGACATTGAAATAGTCGATGAACGACAGGTTGGCCCAGTGGTGGACACCATAAAACCAGATGTGCACCCAGGAGCGAAAACCTGTGAATACGGCCGATGCCAGCAGGGCACCCAGGCCGCCTACGATCAGGATGTGCAAGGGGCGTAATTCCCAAATCCGGCGGAATAACTGTCGCAAACCAAGGGTGATCGTGATGCCGCCGGCGGAATAAAGCAGGCTCGGGATGAAGTAATCACCGGGGAGTTCGTTGATCTCAATTCCGATCAGGTAGTTGAGCACTGCATATGCCAGCCAGCCCGCGATTTGCAGGGTCCAGAACAATACCGTGCGATTGTTGGTGATGGCGCGAAACATGGGCTTGAAGCTTAGCCCAACTCGCTTCAGCTTGTCGCTGCAAAAGAGGCCAAACCTGGCAGGCCCTGCCGGCGTTTGCGGTAAGTGATGGCTTCGAGCAGGTCGCGTTCTTCGATCGCCTCGTGCTGTTCCAGGTCGGCAATGGTCCGGGCGACCTTGAGCACGCGGTGGCTGGCCCGGGGTGAGAAGGCCAGTTGTTTTGCTGCATTCTCCAACAGGGTTAACAAGACGGGCTTGAGGCGACAGTGAGCCTGGATGCCCTCGACATCCAGCCGGGCGTTGGTAACGCCCTGGCGTTCGATCTGCAGCCCGAAGGCCTGTTCGACCCGGGCCCGAACCTGCGCCGTGGTGTGGCGGCCGCGCGCATCCGGGTAAATAACAGAAACTTCCGGGCGCGGGACTTCAACCTGGACGTCGATGCGATCGAGCAGCGGGCCGGAGATGCGATTGTGGTAGCGCTGAATCTGCTCAGCGGTACAGCGGCACGATGCCAGTGGGTCACCGGCGTGTCCGCATGGGCAGGGGTTCATCGCGGCGACCAGCTGAAAGCGCGCCGGGTACTCGGCCTGGCGGGCTGCCCGCGAGATCAGGATGCTGCCCGACTCCAGTGGTTCACGCAGCACTTCCAGTACGTGGCGGTTGAACTCGGGCAGTTCATCCAGGAACAGCACGCCGTTGTGCGCCAGGGAGATTTCCCCGGGTTTTGGCTGGCTGCCACCGCCGACCAGGGCCACCGCGCTGCTGGTATGGTGTGGTGCGCGGAAGGGTCGCATCTTCCAGCGCGCGGAGTTGAACCCCATGCGGCTGATCGAGGCGATTGCCGCAGCCTCGCGGGCCTCGACGTCGCTCATCGGTGGCAAAATGCCGGGCAGCCGGCTGGCCAGCATGGTCTTTCCAGTGCCGGGTGGACCGATGAACAACAAGTGATGCGATCCGGCGGCCACCACCTCCAGCGCCCGACAGGGGCGGGCCTGGCCAACCACGTCGGCAAGATCCGGCACCGTGACTTGGGTCGGAGCCTCGCTTAATTTGGCCGCGGGTAGTTCCTGCTGACCTTGTAGCCAGGCGGTGACCTGCAACAGCGATTCTGCGTGGAGCATTTCGCCGCGACCTGCCAGAGAGGCCTCTTCGCAGTTTTCGGCAGGAATCACCAGCGCATGGCCGGATTCCATCGCCCGCAAGGCGGCGGGCAACACCCCGCGAACCGGGCGCAGTTCCCCGGCCAGGGACAGTTCGCCCATGAATTCGCGGCCCTTGACCGACTGGCTGGGCACCTGCCCGGAAGCTGCGAGGATGCCCAGGGCGATGGGCAGGTCGAAACCGCCGCCTTCCTTGGGCAACTCCGCCGGGGCCAGTGAAATCGTCACCCGGGAAACCGGGAACTCGAAGCCGCTGTTCTGCAAAGCCGAACGAACGCGATCTTTGGCCTCGCGCACGGCCGTTTCCGGAAGGCCCACGATGGAGGTACATGGGAGCCCACCCGCGAGGTGCACCTCCACGGTGATCAGCGGTGCTTCCACGCCGACACAGGCGCGGCTTAAAACCTGGGCGAGTGCCACTCAATACTTCTCATCTTTAAATCAAAAGAGGGTAAAGAGTGACAGATTGGGTTGCGCCAATCGTCAGGTTAATTCTGAAATGGTCGTAAATTATTTCCTATAATTTTTCTGCTTTCGGCCGGGAGTAAAAGTTAATGGCCGCATAAGGATGGTTTTCACTATACCCACGATACGAATGAGCGCCCGCCCGCGAGGAGCACCTTTACGGTTATCAGGGGCTTCCACCCCGACAAGTTGCTTCGCAGGCAATAGCTGGAGTCATCTATGGCCGAGTAATAAAGGATCGGCGTGCAGAAGCCCTTCTAAAACGCTCCTTCTCAACCAGAGGAGGCCTTTGGTTGGACACTCGAGGGTAGCGCCTGACCAGGCAAGCTGGGCTCTTGCGGTTGGAGATTGTGGGGCAAGGAAGAGGGTCGCATTTTATCGCGCACGCCTTGGCAGACGGCCACTTCACCTCGAACGGCTGACTGCGCGCAGTCGGCCACCAGCGGGTGGTCGTCCGGCAGAAAGGACTCCTGTGCATCGACTACCCGGCCCTGTTCATCATAGTGAACGATCAGCCAACCTTTCTGACAAGGCCCTTGGCAAGCGGTTATCCAACCGGCCAGGCCGAGTGTTACGAACTCACCCCAGGCCATGACAGGGGCCCAGAGCAACTTTTCACCCGCACTGGTTTCTTCCAGGTTGCCAATAAAGCCGCGGTCGTAGACATACCAGGCAACCAACAGGTCACTCCGCTGCTCAGTGCGTTCCGGAAGACCGATTGCGGCCTCAACTGACTCGCGCGCTGCAAGTGGCTGCACGATGGCCAGGTCAGTGGCTGCGTGCCCCGTGTAAGCTGCTTTGGTTGCACAGGCACAAAGCGATCCAGCCGCAACAAGCAGCAGCATGACGCATCCTGCCAGCCGCCCGGCACACAGTGATGAAGGTTCCCTGACGGTCTGTTTTCGGTAACTTCTTACGAGCGTCCGAAAACGCCGGGGAATAATTTCCTGCAACGTGCTGGCAGCGCGATGAAACACGACCGGTCGGGTGAACGAATTATGGGTCATGGGCTGTTTTCCACTTGCGGGAAACCAGGTGCAGAGATTTCCGCTTCATCGGCTGGAATGCGCTCGACTTTCTCATCGAACAGCCGATGCGCCTGGCGGTTTCTCTCGCGGTCGATCCGCATGCCCGACTCGTTCTCGAAACCCAGGTAAGTGGTAACCAGTGGATGAAAAATGTCCGCACCGATCGACAGCGCCCTGCCGTTCATATCGATTTCCAGGTAGCCT
>JAHEFS010000187.1 GCA_024640045.1 Chromatiales bacterium
GCAGCAATTCATCCAGCGGTTCGGGTTCGATCACTGCGCCGGAGAGGATGTGCGCGCCCACTTCGGCGCCTTTCTCGATGACTGCCACCATCAGGTCTTCGCGCAGTTGCTTGAGGCGTAGCGCGCAAGCCAGTCCGGCCGGACCAGCGCCCACGACGATGACGTCGTATTCCATGATTTCACGTTCGGCAGCGGGATCGTTCATGACTTGTTCTTCGGGGGTGAAACGAACTTCACATTATATCGGGTAGCCGGGTCACATGACATGGCTGTATGGACACCCCCGATAGTGGTGATGGGCAATCGGCATGGAGTAAACTGTCAGTACCTATGAAACGCCTGACTCACTGCCTGCTGGCCTTGTTCCTGGTCGTTAGCGCCATCTCTGCGACGGCGCATGGGGTCGTTCACCAGGACAATGGGTATGAGCAGTGCCTGCTGTGCGCCAGCCATGCGGACGCCAAGTCGCCCGCGGCGGGCGAGAGCTTCACCTACGTGGCTGAATATACGACTGGAACGGCGCCGGCGGCGTCGATCAAATCCGGTCTCCGTGCCTGCCTGGCGCCATTGCCTCAATCCAGGGCCCCTCCGGTCCACTCCTGATCCCGCCCGAGATTCAGCGGGCGCGGGCTAATCCGCGCCGAAAGTATCGCAAAATCAGGAGTTGAAACATGCGTTTAAGAGTCGAGGGCATGCTGGCTGCATGCCTCGTGTTGTTCATGGGAAGCGCGATGGCCCAGGAAGAAACTGCTTCCGACATCGAGCAATTGAGAAAAGAGTTGCAGCTGCTCAGGCAGGATTATGAGCAGCGTATCGCCGACCTGGAGGCCCGTCTGCAGGTGGCCGAGGAGCGCACCGTCGAAGTGGCCAGTCCCGCTGCCGCCCCGGTCATCCAGTCATCCCGTTCTGCCAGTGGTAACAACGCCTTCAACCCGGCGATTGGAGTCATCTTCCAGGGCCAGGCCTGGTCCTACGGTGAGAACCCGGAAGATTACGCGATCCCCGGTTTTCCGCTGGGTGGTGAGGCCGGGCCGGTGGGGGAGGGCTTTTCGCTGGGTGAAACGGAAATTGACATCAGCGCCACGGTCGACGACTGGTTCACGGCCTGGCTAACGGTGCCCATCGTGATCGAAGATGGAGAAACCGTGGTCGAAGTCGAGGAAGCCTGGATTGAAACCCTGTCCTTGCCCGCAGGTCTTTCCCTCCGGATGGGCCGGTTCTTCTCCGACATCGGTTATCTCAACGACAAGCACTCACACAGCTGGGATTTCGTTGATCAGCCGCTGGTTTACCAGGCATTTCTGGGTAACCAATACATCGATGACGGTGTGCAGGGCCGCTGGGTAGCGCCGACGGATCTTTATCTCGAGTTGGGCGGTGAGTGGTTGCGTGGCGATCGCTTCCCAGCCGGTGGTGCAGCCAACTCAGGGTTTGGCGCCTACACGCTGCACGCGCGTCTGGGCGGTGATGTGGGCTACAGTCACAGCTGGCTCGCTGGCTTGTCCTGGGTGAGCAGCGAAAGCGTTGAACGCGCATCCGGCGACGAAGACGAGCCCTTGTTGTTCACGGGTGATTCGGATCTGTTGATGGCGGAGTTTGTCTGGAAATGGGCCCCGAACGGTAACTGGAAACAGCGAAACTTCAAATTGCAGGCGGAGTTTCTGTGGCGCGACGAGCAGGGCTTTTACGCGTTGCCGGACGGCCGGATCCTGCCCTGGGATTCGGAACAGGAAGGCTGGTATGCCCAGGCTGTCTATCAGCCGTTTCCCGGCTGGCGCTTCGGCGCCCGGTATGACGCGTTGTCCGGTGATAATCCGGGCGTGGAGTATGCCGGCACACCGCTGGATACCCTGGGCCGCGACCCGAAACGCTACAGCCTGATGACCGACTGGTCACACTCCGAATTCAGCCGTCTGCGCCTGCAGTACAGTGAAGACCGGGCCGGGCTGATCGACGATCAGCAGTGGGGTTTGCAGTACATCTACAGCATTGGCGCGCATGGCGCGCACAGTTTCTGATGCGGCGCATCAGGCAAGGAGGGCGCATGAAAGCCTTGATGGTGACATTGCTGCTGAGTGTGCCGGGATGGGCGCAGGCCGATCTGAAGGTGTTCGCCTGTGAACCGGAATGGGCCAGCCTGGCCCAGGTCCTGGGTGGCGACCGGGTCGAAGTGACCAGCGCGACTCACGCCCTGCAGGACCCGCACTATATCCAGGCGCGGCCATCGCTGATTTCGGCCGTGCGGCGTGCTGACCTGGTCATTTGCAGCGGCGCCGACCTGGAAATCGGCTGGCTGCCGAAGTTGTTGGAAAAAGGCAATAACCCTGCGGTGCGCCCCGGTAGCCCCGGCTATTTCGAAGCAAGCAGTTTCGTGAACCGGCTGGATGTGCCGGAGTCGGTCGATCGCGCACAGGGCGACATGCACCCGCAGGGCAATCCGCATGTGCAGGCCAACCCGCACAACCTGGCCCTGATCGCGTCCGCGCTTGCGGATCGAATGGCCCGCCTGGATGATGATAATGCGGTAGGCTATCAGCAAAATGCTGAGCAGTTTCTGCAGCGCTGGCAAGCAGCCATCCAGCATTGGGAGCAGCGTGCCGCCCCCCTGAAAGGACGCAAGGTTATCGCCCACCACAAGTCGTGGGTTTACCTGGAAGATTGGTTGGGATTGGAGGAAGTGGCCACCCTGGAGCCCGTCCCCGGTGTGCCCCCCACCGCCAGCCACCTGGGCGACTTGGTGTCGAGGTTCAAGAGCGGCGGGCAGGGTGCTGACTTCATCATCCGTGCTCCCTATCAGAGCGACAAGGCGTCACACTGGCTGGCGGAGCGTACGGGAATTCCGGCCGTGATGCTGCCGCTGACCGTCGGTGGGAGTGACGAAGCCGGCGATCTCTTCGCGTTGTTCGATGATATTCTCGACCGGTTGCTGGGGGCGCTGGCTGGCCCGACTGGGAATCAATAACCAATGAACTGGGAATGGGTGGATTTCAGCATTATCGGGCCGGCGATCGTGGCTGGCCTGCTGGTGTTGAGCACCCACGTGCCCCTGGGCCGCGAAGTGCTCAAAAGGGGCATCATTTTTATCGACCTGGCCATTGCCCAGGTCGCCGGGCTGGGCGTGCTTGCAGCGGGTGTGGTGGGCTGGGAGGAAACGCCCTGGGCAGTGCAGGTGTGCGCGGTCAGTGCGGCGCTGATTGCGGCTGCCGGCCTGAACTGGACGGAAAAACGCTGGCCCCGTTCGCAGGAGGCGCTGATTGGCACGCTGTTCGTGCTCGCGGCCACGGGCAGCATCCTGCTGCTGGCTGAGAATCCGCACGGGGGTGAGTATCTGAAAGACCTGTTGGTGGGGCAGATTCTCTGGTCCACCTGGCACGTGCTGGTACCCATCGCCATCCTGTACGCCGTGTTGCTTGCGCTCTGGTTTTCTGCGCGCGAGCGGCTGGGCCCGATCGGGTTTTACGTCACTTTTGCTTTTGCGGTCACCGCTTCGGTGCAGTTGGTGGGCATCTACCTGGTGTTCGCCAGCCTGATCATTCCCGCGCTGGCCACCCGGCAACTTCAGGGTTGGCGAGGGCTGCTTGCGGCTTACCTGATCGGCGCGGTCTCCTACCTGGCGGGCATTATTCTGTCCGCGGTCGTGGACCTGCCCACCGGGGCGGTGACGGTATGGACCATGGCAGGGGTGGCCATCGTCGGCAGCGCCTGGTTAAGGCGTCGCAGATAGCGTTACCAGCTCGCGCGCAGGTTCAGCTCTGCCCGTAACCCGCCGTGGTCGCTACGGCCCAGGGTCAGGGTGCCGCCGTACAATTCCACGAGTTCCCGCACAATCGCCAGGCCGAGGCCATGGCCACCGGCTT
>JAHEFS010000188.1 GCA_024640045.1 Chromatiales bacterium
CCGGATAACCCAGCGCGCTATAGAGGAAACCGCGCCAGTGGTAAGGCCGAGGCTCCATCGGCTCCATCTCGATTGCTCGGCGATAATGCTCGAGCGCAAGCATGAACTCCTTCCGCTCACCGGCGATGCTGCCCAGGATCATCTCGATCCCACCAAGGTCCGGATTCAGCGATCGCGCCAGGCTGGCATGCATATTGGCCAGCTTGAGAGTCAGTTCCTTTCCAACGCCTCGCCCCAAGCCCTGGTTCAGTAAATACGCTTCACCCAGCAGCACATGGGCCCGGGCAAAACGGGGCTCGGCAGCCACCACGTCGATCAGCAAGCGATTACCAGCATCGACGTCATCTGGATTACGCTTGCGCATCAAGAAGCGCGCCTCGAGAAAGTGGTTGTACACCTCAGGGTCAATGGCCTCGGCTTTGACTGCAGCGCCGCCCTCGCCCAACAGCTCCACCTGCAGCGCGGCCCCGATTGCAGCCGCAATTTCGTCCTGGATGCTGAAAATGTCCTGCAGTGCACGGTCGAACGTCTCGGACCAGAGGTGACGGTCAGTTTCGGCATCGATCAGCTGCGCCGTCACGCGCACCTGGTCACCTGCCTTGCGCACGCTGCCTTCCAGCACGTAGCGAACATTCAGTGCGCGGGCGATATCGGGAATCGGCAATTCCTTGCCCTTGAAGGCAAAGGCTGAAGTACGTGAAGCCACGGACAGGTCACTGACATCGGCCAGCAGGTTGAGAATTTCCTCGCTGATGCCATCAGCAAAATACTCATTGTCGGCATCCGCGCTCATGTTCTCGAAAGCCAAAACCGCGACCGATGGCGTGCTTTCCTGTCCGGCAGGCGTTGCAGCAAGGGTCCTGGCGGGGTCTGAGACCCGGGTGCCCGCTCCCGGCACCAGGCGGTCGAACAAGACCAGACTGATCGCAACGACCAGCAACACGATCACCACCAGGTTCAGCTTCTTCGCCGTGTGACCGGTCACCGATTGCTCGGGCGTAATTTCAGATTCTTTCTTCAGGCCCTCGGGCGTGAGTTCATACACCCAGGAAAAAATCAGCGCCAGCGGAAACCCGATGGCCAGCAGGATGATCAACACCTGCAGCACCCATTCCGGCGCGCTGAAAGCAGACAGCACCACCGAGGCTACTTCCGTGATTACCCAGCCGGCCACGGCATAGGCGATGGCCACGCGGGTGACATTGCGGCGATTGAGCTCAGTGAACAGTGACAATATTCAGTTTCCGATAGTCGATGCGACGCCCAGCTTAGGCGCTGTTCGTCTCAATGCCAAGAATCAACCGGCGAATGTGCCGGGCGTGTAGTCAATCAGTCAATCCTGGTTTGGCCATGAATTCTTCGAGCCCGGGGTGCTGCCGCAGCGGCTCCAGGAAGGGATCGGTTCCGGGCACCGTAATGTAGTGTCCACCCACCGCATTCCACATTTTCTCAAACTGCGCCAGAGCCTCTTCCTCCGCACCCGCCAGGGCGTACGCCCTGAGCACCCAGTAGCGGAAGTTTGCCTCCAGCCAGGCATCCTCCGGCATTGCGTCGAGGGCTCGCTGCCCGAGTTCCAGGGTCCTTTCCACGTCTCCCAAGAGCGCGAAAGTCAGCGCCGCCGATGCCAATTGCGCAGTCCCGGGTTGCTCGATCTCGGCGAAAGCAGCGCCAGCGCTCTGGATTGCCTCCAGCGCCCTGTCCTCTTGGCCACCCCGGCGATAAAGCCAGCCGAGATAGTTGTCGATCGCCTGGCGATTGAATGGAGGCTCCCGCAGAGATCCGGGCAATGAGGTCAAACGTTCGATCGCGAGTTCGAACTTGCCGGTGAGAATCAGCAAATCCATCGTATACATCACGTCATAAATGGTCGTGATGTCGATTCTCTCCGCCAGGTCCGCGGCGGCGGCCGGATCGTTGTCACAAATCAGCTTTGCAAAAGCGCCGGCGATCATCATTCCTACCCGTTCGGGAAAACGAGTCAATGCAGCCGTTGTTTGCGCACTGGCCTCGGCGCAACGGCCGGCGGCGACCAGCGTGTTGATGCTTTCACGAACAAGGTAAGGGTCATTGGGCGCGGCCAGCGTCGCCATCCTCAAAGCATCTGATGCCTCGCTCAAACGGCCCAGTCTTCTGAGCAGGAACGCCTGCGTCCGGGTCAGGTGATCGTCGTTGGGCGCCAAACCGAGGGCTCTGCCCAGGGCGATCAGCGCGGATGAATAATCACGGTAGCCGTAGTAGAAATAATAGGCCTCGGCCGCCATGGCGGCGATGCTGTCCGGATCCAGGGCCTTGGCTCTGTCCAGGGCCATTTTCGCTTCTTCTCGAAGCAACGGGTCCGGTGAGCTGCCAGTTTCACCGCCTGTCTCCCAGTATTTACGACTCAGGGACTTCGATAAACCTCCCCAGGCGTCGGCAAATTCAGGATCCAGCTCGACCGCCTCGCGAAACGCGGCCATGCTCGCTTCCATACCGGGCTGTGACAGGTCCCCATCCAACCCGCGGCCCCTCAAATAAGCCTGGTATGCGGCCAGGCTCTCGGTCGGAACCTCGTCCAGCAGCTTGACCTCCCGTGGGCTGAGCGCGGTGTGCAAGGCATCTGCAATGGCTGTGGCAATATCAGCCTGGACATCGAACAGGTTGGCCGTGGTCAATTCCCGGTCGTAGGTCTGCGCCCACAGGTGCTCGTCGGTCTGGGCATCGATCAGCTGGGCATTGATGCGCACCCTGCCGCCGATGGCCTGCAACCCCCCCTCGACGATAAACCCTGCGCCCAACTCTCTGCCAATCTCGCGCAGGTTTTTGGTCGTGTTGGCATATTCCATGACCGAAGTGCGGGAGATGACACGAAATGCATCCAGGCGAGCCAGACGGGTCAGCAGGTCATCATGCAGCCCGGAAGCCAGGAACTTGCCCTCGTCCTCGGTGGAAAAAGCCTGCAATGGCAGCACCGCCACAACCTTGGTGTCGCCCTGCCTCGCAGGCGCGGCGTCAACGGCCTGCATCACAGGCTGGGTATACACTTCCGGCGCACCGGTGAACCGGTCGAGGGCGAACAGCGCAATCGCCAGCACCAACAGAAGCACGATTGCGATGTTCAGCTTCTGGCTGGTGACATGGGTAATCGACTCGTCACGCGTGACCTCTGATTCACGCTTGATCCCCTCCGGAGTCATCTCGTAGACCCATGAGAAAACCACCGCCGGGATGAAACCCACCACCAGCAGGGCGATGACCGCCTTGCTCCACACCACCGGCAACTCCAGGGCATCGACCAGCACGTCGGCCACCTGCAGCACCAGCCAGCCGAGCACCAGGTAAGCCAGCGCTACCCGGATGACATTGCGGCGTTTAAGTTCGTTGAACAGGGACAATTCGGCACACCCACCCGTAAGTTGCCGACTAGACTAATGCTTTGACACGAAAATGCCAAAGGAAAGCGGCCTTATGGCAGAGTATGAGCCATGACAGATTCACACGCATTGCTGGAACGGCGCGAGCGATTGCTGGGGCATGCCTATCGCCTGTTCTACGATCACCCCCTGCATATTGTCCAGGGTGAAGGGGTGTGGCTGACCGATGCCGATGGCCAGCGCTACCTGGACAGTTACAACAATGTGCCGCACGTCGGCCATTGCCATCCGCGCGTGGTCGAGGCCATTTGCCGGCAAGCGGCCATCCTGAACACCCACACCCGCTACCTGCACGAAGGTGTGCTGGATTATTCCGAAAAGCTGCTGGCGAAGTTTCCGGAATCGATGAACGCCGCCATGTTTGCCTGCACTGGCACCGAAGCCAACGAACTGGCCATTCGCATTGCCCGCACGGTCACTGGCGC
>JAHEFS010000189.1 GCA_024640045.1 Chromatiales bacterium
GGTTTTCAGAGTCTCCCGCAGCGCACCGGGGCGGGCCAGGGGCAGGACGTGGCTCGGGCAAACGTAACCGCAGTTGCCGTGCGAGCAACCGCTGCCGAACGAGCGCTGCTCGACCAGGGTCACCGCCCGCCCCGCCTTGGCCAGGTAGTAAGCGCATGCCGCTCCGACCACGCCCCCGCCGACGACGACCACCTGCCCTGCTTTGGCGTTCATCCACCGACACCCCACGCCAGGGGATCCTGGTCGTCCACCAGCAGGGTTGCCTCGGCAGTGACATGCGCCTGCCCGGCAATACGGGGCAGAATAACCTCCCCTTGCTGTCGGTAGGAGGCCTCGAAGACACTGCCCAGAATACTCTCCTGCCGCCACACCTCGCCGGGGGACAACCGGCCATCGGCAGCCAGGCAGGCCACTTTCGCACTGGTGCCGGTACCGCAGGGCGAACGATCGTAGGCTCCGCCCGGACAGAGGACGAAGTTGCGGCTGTTATTCAGGGGATCCCGCGGCGGGCCGAAAAGTTCGACATGATCGATCTCGGCGCCTTGCTCGCCGGTGATCCCCTGGCGACGCAACGCGGCCTTGATGCCGAGCGCCACCTCGGTCAGCCTGGCCACGTTTTTCAGATCGAGCGCCTCCTGATGATCACGCACCAGGTAGAACCAATTGCCTCCCCAGGCCACGTCGCCGGTGATTTTGCCCAGGCCGTCGACTTGCACGGTTACGTTCGCCGCCGAACGATAACTGGCAACGTTCTCCAAGGCGACCGTGTGCGCCCCGTCGTACTCGAAGGGAACTTTGCCGACGGGGGTTTCCAGCACGTACCGCCCGGCGGCTATGCTTCCCAGGTGACCCAGGGTGACACCGACGCCGATGGTGCCGTGACCGCACATGCCGAGGAAGCCGACGTTGTTGAAAAAGATCACCCCCGCAACGCAGGACGGATCGATCGGCGGGCAGAGCAGTGCACTGACCAGCACGTCGGAGCCGCGCGGTTCGCAGTTGATCGCCCGGCGAAAGTGGTCGAACTGCGCGCGAAAACATTCCCGCCGCGCGGCCAGGGTGTCGCCCTGAAGTTCAGGGCCCCCAGCCAGGACGACGCGCGTCGGCTCCCCGCCGGTGTGCGTGTCGATCACGTCTATCCGGTGCACGGGCGTGGTCCCAGCGTCGGACGATGCGCAATGCCGTGCCGGATAATCGCCAGCACGCGCTCCCGCTCTCCGCCGGTCAGGGTCAAACGGGGTTCGCGCACCCACTCATGGCCCAGGCCTGTCTCCTGAACAGCGAGTTTGATGTACTGCACGAACTTGAGGTGCGTGTCGAGTTTCATGAGCGGGTAGAACCATTGGTAGAGGGCCCTGGCCTCGTCCCACCGGCCGGCCCGGGTGAGTTCCCAGAAATACTGGTTTTCCGCCGGGAAGGCGATGCCGGAGCCGGCGACCCAGCCATCGATACCGAGGATCGATGCCTCGAGAATCAGGTCGTCGACCCCGACGAAGATACTGTAGCGATCCCCGACCTCGATGCGCAGTTCCGTGATCCGCCGCGTGTTGGCCGAACTCTCTTTCAAGGCCACCAGGTTGGGGATGTCGGCGAGTTCGGCGAAATGGGCTGGTGTGATGTCTACCGGGTAGCCGACCGGATTGTTGTACAACATCCACGGCAGGTTGGTGGCGGCGGCAACGCGGCGGAAGTGCTGCATCGCTTCGCGCGTGTCGGCCTTGTAGACCATCGCCGGCATGACCATGAAACCGCTGGCACCCAACTTTTCACAATCGCGCACGAACTGGCAGGCCGCGGCCGTACTCATCTCGGCCACGCCACTGAGAACCGGTATGCGCCCAGCTGCAGTCTTCACGGCTTCCGCGACCAGGAGGCGCTTTTCAGCCGGGTCAAGGGTCTGGTTTTCACCCAGCGATCCACCCACGATCAGGCCCTTGATGCCAGAGGCGATCAGCGCCTCCCAATGGCGCGCCGTGGCCTCGACGTCGAGGGAGAGGTCTTTGCGAAATTGCGTGGTGACGGCCGGAAAAACGCCCGTCCAGGAATGATTTGCCATATCGAGTTCTCCGCTTCAATTGATGTTGAGGGTTCATCTGTCTGTAACGAGCTATTTCAACTCACGTCCACCAACGGCTCACCCAGCACGTCCATCTTCGGGTGAATGCCGAGGCCCGGTTCCGTTGACGCCGCCATGCGTCCGTTCTTGCGTTGCGGAGCTCCGTCAGCGGTACTGACCGTGACGTAGCTGTTGAAATCGGTGGTGGTGAAGAGGAATTCGGTCGGGGTGCTGTGGGCCAGGTGGGCGATCGCCGCGGTGGCGATGTCCCCTCCCCAGGAATCTTCCAGGGTCATCCCGATCCCCATGCTGACGCACAGGTCGCGGGCCTGGCGGGTCCTGGTAAGCCCCCCGAGTTTGCTGATTTTCAGGTTCACCACATCCATGGCGAGATCGGCTTTTGCGCGCAGCAGGATTGACAGGTCGTCGATGTTTTCATCGAGCACAAAGGGGTGGGGAGTCTGCCGCCGCACGGCGAGACACTCTTCGTAGGTCAGGCACGGCTGTTCAATGTACACGTCCACGTCGCGGACCGCCTTGGCCACCCGCACCGCCTCGTGCTGAACCCAGCCGGTGTTGGCGTCGGCCACCAGACGGTCGCCCGGCTGCAGTTCGGCAGCAACCGCGAAAATCCGCTCGATATCCACATCGGGGTCACCGCCCACTTTCAGCTGAAAGCGCCGATAGCCCTCGGCGCGATAGCCGGCGACCCTGGCCGCCATCTCCTCCGGAGACTCCTGGGAGATGGCCCGGTAGAGGTGCACGTCGTCACCATAGCGGCCACCCAGCAACTCGCATACCGGCAAACCAGCAGCCTGGCCGAGGATATCCCAGCAGGCGATATCGAGGCCGCTCTTGACGTAAGGGTGGCCTTTTAACGCGGCGTCCATCTTGCGATTTAGCTTGCCCAACTGCCGCGGGTCCTCGCCGATCAGGTGCGGGCCAAGTTCCCGCACGCCGGCGCGAACACCGTTGGCATAGGCCGGCAGGTAGAAGGGGCCGAGCGGACAGACTTCGCCATGCCCGGTCAACCCGGCATCGGTTTCCACACGCACGATCGTGCTGTCGAACACGGTGACCGCTTTCCCGCCGCTCCACTTGTAGGTGGTTTCGTGCAGCGGCAGTTCGACGCGGTAGGCTTTGATACGAGTGATTTTCATGGATATCCTGACTGCATGGCGGGCTCAAGTTCCGCCGTTGCCTGGTTATGGTTAAAGAGGACAAGTCTGGCGAGCCGACTCCGCTGACATTATACCGTAATTGGCGTGAGCTACTTTTTCGAGCTGAAGGAATTGGGCGATCAGCGCTGCCCGGCATGGCCTACGAGGACGACACAATGCCAGCCGCGCCCCTTCTGGGCATCTATGAAGCAGGCGTTTCAGCATCGCAAGCACAAGCATCGCCAGTTGCTTTGCCATGTGGCTGTTTCTTGTCCCGCGGGCTCTGTCCATGAATACCACCCAAACATGACCTGTCAAGTCATATTTGAAGCCGGCCTTTAGTTATTGCGTAAGAGACGGGCGCGGCCAATTGTCCCTGGAGTTGCTTCATCCAGGATCACAGCGGAAATCAACCTGTTTTTGCAGGTTGGTTAAGAATCCCAATGCCAATAGATAATGGCCACCAGATTCCGGGTGGCCATTATATTAACGGCCTAAAGTATGACCGTATTGGAGAGGGCAACGGGAGCGATCCCTTTACCTCAGGAGTCATTCAATATGAAATGAAGTCCCTCAGTGATTTCTTTTTATGAGGGTTACCCTGGTTATTT
>JAHEFS010000072.1 GCA_024640045.1 Chromatiales bacterium
CCCAGGCGCTTGTGCATGACCGGGCTCGTGGTTGTGTATTGCAGGAATACGCGCTGGTCGGGGTGCAGCAGTTTCTGGACACCAAAGGCGGCGAGGGCCGCTTCGTGGAAACCGGAAAGGATGAGTTTCTTCTTGCCGGGGTAGGTATTGATATCGCCCACGGCGAAGATGCCGGACTCGCTGGTCTGGAAGGTTTCGGTATTTACCCGCACCTGGCGTTTGTCGATGTCCAGGCCCCATTCCGCGATCGGCCCCAGGTTGGGAGACAGTCCCCAGAAAACGTACACCTCTTCCGCCTGCAGTTCATGCAGCTCACCGTCGCCATCGGCGACTTGCAGCCCGGTCAGACGGTCTCCATCGGAGAGCACACCGCGGACCATGCCGTGGAATTCGCGCAAGGTTTCGCCGTCGCACAAGGCTTTCATCTTGCTGACGGAAGCGGGTTGGCCGCGGTACTCGGCGCGACGATGCACCAGGACCTGGGATTTGGCCTTGCCGTGCAGTTCCAGCGTCCAGTCCAACGCTGAGTCGCCGCCACCCAGGATGATGATGTCTTTGCCGGCAATCGAGTCCGTTTCGGTAATCTTGTAGTGAATGTGTTTGCCTTCCCAGTCCTGGGCGCCGGGTGCGCGCAATCGGCGGGGCTGGAAAGCACCGAGACCGGCAGCGAGTATGACCGCTGCGGTATCGAATTCCGTGCCGGTGGAGGTAACCAGGCGAAAGCGCCCATTGTCCTGGCGCTGGAGTTCGGTCACGGTCTGCCCGAGGTGGAACTGGGCGTCGAAGGGAGCAATCTGCTCCATCAGTCGATCGATCAGTTCCTGCGCCCCGATCACCGGGTAGGCCGGGATGTCGTAGATGGGTTTTTCGGGATACAACTCCGAACACTGGCCGCCAGGTTGTTTCAGGGAGTCGACCACGTGTGCCTTGATGTCGAGCAAGCCGAGTTCGAATACCTGGAAAAGACCGACCGGGCCGGCCCCGATGATGACGACATCCGTGGTGATGGGCATGTTGATTATTCTCGAATAAGCGTAACTGATCTGCTAACTTGGGATCATTCGACACCAGGTCAAGTGCACAACATGAACACTGCTCGGGAAATTCGCCTGGAGGCCTCCTGGAAAAAGCGGCTCGAGCCTGAATTTTCAAAGGAATACATGGTAAACCTGAGAGCATTTCTCATGGAGCGCAAGCAGACGCGCGCAGTGATCTATCCGCCCGGCCCCAGGATCTTCAACGCCCTTAACTCTACGTCCTTCGACCAGGTTCGGGTGGTCATCCTGGGCCAGGATCCCTACCACGGACCCGGCCAGGCGCATGGTCTGTGTTTTTCCGTGCCACTGGGTGTGCCCACGCCGCCATCGCTGTTGAATATTTTCAAGGAAATCGAGCAAGACCTGGGCATTCCTGCGCCAGACCATGGCTATCTGCGGCACTGGGCAGAGCAGGGGGTGCTGCTGCTCAACGCGGTCCTGACGGTCGAGCGCGGCCAGGCCGGTGCCCACCAGGGTAAGGGCTGGGAGCAATTCACCGACCAGGTAGTCAGGTTACTGAACGCCGAACGTGAAGGCCTGGTTTTCCTGCTTTGGGGCAATTACGCGCTGAAAAAGGGTTCGGTCATCGATCGCGACCGCCACCTGGTACTGACCGCGCCGCACCCTTCACCGCTTTCTGCCAGTCGCGGATTTTTCGGCTGCCATCACTTTTCCCGTACCAATAAATGGCTCGAAGAGCATGGCATGGACCCGATCGACTGGTCGTTGCCAGTGGCGGCTGATATGGAGCATATCTAGGGCCGGTCGGCGGATGGAAGAAAGAGCAGACGCGAATTGCGCGAAAAAAATCGAATTACGCGAAATTTCCAACTTGGCTCAGGGGCAACCGGTCACTCTGCAAAATTTTTTTAGGGCCGCGAATCGGAGTTACCCCAGCCGGGTTAAATACGCACGAGGCCCTGGACACAGCAACCCTGGACAGCGTTCTCTGCAGTTTCAATCTTGGCACGGCCAAGCATTAGTTGCCTTTGCGTAATTCGATTTTTTTCGCGCAATTCGCGTCTTGCTTTTGCTGCTTCACAGTGGCTCTCTAATCGTGCTCTGTTATGATCAGCGCCATCGCTTCGCCAGAGGTTGAGGGATGTTCTTTAAACCACTGCTGTACCCATTACTGATCCAGGTGGGCCTGACGTTCCTGGTCTGGGTTCGCATGTACCAGGTACGCCTGGCGGAGATGAAAGAAAAAAAGATCGACCCCGAATCCCTCGCGACGCGCTCTGATTCTCGCCGACTGTTGGCCAGGACCGCGGCGGCCGATAATTTTTCCAACCAGTTCGAAATTCCGGTCCTGTTCTACACGGCGATCATGCTGGCGCTCACGCTCATGCTGCAGGACGTGGTCCTGGTCGCGCTGGCCTGGATGTTCGTCATGCTGCGGATCGTGCATGCCGCCATCCACATCACCTACAACAACGTGATGCACCGTTTTACGGCTTATGTCATGGGCGCCATCGCGGTGCTGGGAATGTGGGTGCGTCTGGCCTGGTATATCATCGGTTAACCGTTCAACGGGTTGGTCAGCCAGGGAGGCCACCGTGTCCGAAGTTTCATCAGTCAGTGGCAGTTGTCTGTGCGGCGCGGTTGCGTTCACGCTAGACCTGCCCAGCAAGTGGTGCGCTCATTGTCACTGCTCCCTGTGCCGGAAGGCTCACGGGGCCGGCTACGTCACCTGGGTCGGGTTCGAGGACGCCCATTTCCACCTCGACCAGGGTGAAGCCGAGTTGGCGTGGTACCCCTCTTCAGCCGAGGCGCATCGCGGTTTCTGCCAGCGTTGCGGCAGCAGCCTGTTCTTCAGGTCCACCCGGTGGGCCGGAGAAATTCACGTGGCGCTGGGTTGTCTCGACGGCCCGATCGACCGTCAGCCGCAAGCCCATGTTTTTCACGATACGCACGTAGACTGGATGCCGCTGGATGAGGCTCTGACCATCGTCCAGGTTGGCGAATGATCTGAATACCCGGGGCTTGTCCCCCGGCCTGGCTAGCGGTTTTTCCAGAAATCCAGCTGGCCGTACTTTGCAATAACGGCGGCCGGCAACACGTCTTCCGCCCGGCGCCGGGTCTTTTCGATGCTGTCGGTTTTGACGCGATGCAAGCCGTCGCCCATGAAGCTGTCGTCGTAGCGCATGTTGTTCACCGCGAACTGCTCGAGACGGTCGAAACGATGCTCGAAATGCGGGATGCCGAGAAATTCATAAATGCCGGTAACGACCTCACGCGGCCGGACAACCAGGTCGTCGTAATCGACGAACAGACTGAGTCCCGCGTTCTCGGGTTTCATCATGTTGCGAATGGCTTCGAGTTCCATGGAAATCAGGCCGCCTTCGACCATCAACAGGTCGCATTTTTCCTCGATGCTATTGGCCCAGAACTTGTTGAGGTAAGAGTCAGGCTGGCGGCGGGAAAAGTCGATCAACGATGCCAGCACATCCACGATGTCCCGGGTCAGTACGATCATCTTGATGGGTCGGCGCCGGGACTCCTTGAGAAAGGTGAGATAGTCCGAGCGCCCCCAGGGGGCGCGGTCGAGGATGTAGCGCTGCGGCCAGTCCCGGTAGTACAGATCCAGCACGTTGTGGGCCACGTTGTTGAACGAGTCATGGTCTGGAAAATTGCGGAATATCTCGTGCTGCTTGAGGTTGAACAGGGCGCCCATCATGTCCGCACAGATGCTGTTGGCGGTCACGCAGAAATCGGGGTTCTGGTTGATGATGGAACCCAGCAGGGTATTGCCTGCCCGCGGTGGTCCGCACAGGAAGAAAATTTCTTTGTCGGCTGATGGGTTCATAGGTTCGGTACTGTAAGGGATTCTGTCAGGCCTGCAAGAGCAACCGCAAATTACGCAAAAAAAATCGAATTACACGAAGGTAACTAATGCTTGGCCGTGCCAAGATACAAACTCCTCGGTTTTTCTCCAAAGCTGGTTTGTAAAAAAATAGGTGCTTAGTTAGCTGTGGCCAAGACGACTCCTCCAAGCAGCCCTCAATGAATTTCGTAGAGTGACCGGTTGCCCCTGAGCCAAGTTGGAAATTTCGCGTAATTCGATTTTTTTTGCGTAATTTGCGGTTGCCTTTGTGTTCTCTTAGTGTGCCTCGCCTAGCTACCCATAGACAGTTTTGCCACTGACTTCAGCGCTGCGCCGTCGAGGCGGTACTGGGTCCAGTCATCCAGGCCGCGGGCGCCGATGCGCTTGTAGAACACGATTGCCGGTTCGTTCCAGTCCAACACCGACCAGTCCAGGCGGCCGTACCCCCGTTTCACACAAAGCCCGGCGAGGTGGGAAAGCAGGGCTTTGCCGATGCCGCGGCCCCGGAAATCCAGCCGTACGAACAGGTCTTCGAGATACATCCCCGGTCGCGCCAGGAAAGTGGAGTAGTTGGGGAAGAACAGGGCGAAACCCGCCGGTTCGCCTTGCCATTCGGCGATCACGACCTCGGCGCCCGGTTGCTCACCAAACAGCGTGGACTGAATCGTCTCTGGCGTGGCCACGACCTCATGCGCCAGGCGCTCGTATTCGGCCAGTTCACTGATGAAAGCATGGATGAGGCTTGCGTCCGCGGCACGGGCAGGCCTGATGTTCAAGGTGTTTGGGGTGCTCACGAGCGGCTCCAGGGTCGGCTTCGCGCCATGGTGCCGTCAAAAGCGCCCGGGTGCAATGGCACCCGGGGGTGTAGGTTGGATCAGGCGTAGCGGCCGTACCTCCGGGAGTAGTCGTCCCGCCAGCCCCGTGGCCGCGGGGGTTCGTACAAGGCGGCATCGATGATCGACCACAGGTGGATGACCCAGCCCATCAGGATCAGCCACAGGAACCAGGTGAGTGCGAACATGAAGCCGGCCAACAGCCAGCGACCCTGCAGCAACTGTCCCAGGCCCGGAATGAAGAAGCTCGCTAACCCGGCAATGACATTTCCGGCAGATCCTCGACCCATCGTGAAACCTCCTGTATGAATGCAAGGATATAGATGCAGATTTCGTGCCAGAAAAATTTCAGTGATTTAGCGCATTTCATGCCCTGATTGTTGATAAAGCACCCATTGCTTGGCGAAATTCACCAACCTGCCGGCCGGCAGGGTCAGTCGCGGGTCAGAAAAGGTGAGCTCGCAGAGTTCTTGCGCTTGCCCCCACCGCCGCATTTTCGATACATGGCGACATGCTCGACCAGGGGGTCCATGGGGTCCCAGGGTTTGGCGCTGCCGCACAGAATTTCGCCATTTGGGGTCTTGACGACCGCATTCATCACCCCCGTGGGGTCTATCCATTGATCCAGCACCACGACTTCGGTCGGCAGGACAACCCCGTCAAAGGCGTTGGGTGACAGCGGCATGATCGGCCGGGTCAGGTTCAGCGGCAGGTCAGGAATGACCGGCACGCCCGGAATGAGTGGCATGGGCACTTCCAGCTGCCAATCCATATCGCGAGCTGTTTCCAGCAGGTAAGCCGTGGTCAGCGGAGGTCGCAAGGGCTGTGCAACTGGCTGTTCAGGCCGGTCCGACGGTTCTTCTGGCCGCACCGCTTCAGCGGGCGTTGTTTGCGGCACGGCTTCGACCGGTATCTCCGATAGAGGTAAGGGCTCGGCGGGCGTGGGCTCGGTGACGGGTTCTGCTTCTCTGAATGGCGTCGGCTCGAACCGGACATCCACCGTCACCGGCCGCGGCAGGTCGACCGGCGCTGGCTGGCGCAGGGGGATCAGCAGCAAAGCCGCATGCAACGCGAGCGCCAGTGCCAGCACCAGGCGCAGATCAGGCCGGGAATGGCGGAAGCGGATTTGCGGATAGAAAAGAGATTCAGCGACGCTGTTCATGGCCCCTGATAAATGGTTCTGGCGCTTATTATGCCTGTGCGGGGTTTAAATAGGTGTTAAAGCCATGAGTAACTGATCCAGCGCAGCACCAGTGGCCCGGGTGGTCGCGATATAATGCCAGGCTGAATCCAACAACAACCCATCAGGAATCCATCACCATGAGCTATCGTCATATCCGCATGCCGGAAAACGGCCAGAAAATCACTGTCAAGGACAACCGGATCGTCGTCTCCGATGACCCCATTCTCGGTTTCATCGAGGGTGACGGAATCGGACCTGATATCACCCGCGCCAGCCTGCGTATCTGGGACGCGGCGGTGGAAAAAGCCTATGGCGGGCGCCGCAAGGTGCACTGGGCTGAGCTTTTCCTGGGTGAAAA
This sequence comes from Chromatiales bacterium, assembly GCA_024640045.1. GTDB lineage: Bacteria > Pseudomonadota > Gammaproteobacteria > Xanthomonadales > SZUA-36 > WTJD01. The sequence goes on from JAHEFS010000072.1 coordinate 6,236, forward strand.
GGCTGCCGGAATTTATGACGGTGACTATTTCCCTGCAGAGACTCTGGAAGCCATCCAGGAAGTCATCGTGGCCATCAAGGGTCCACTGACGACACCGGTGGGTGGTGGGTTCCGGTCACTCAACGTTTCCCTGCGCCAGGAGCTGGACCTGTACGCTTGCGTGCGCCCCATTACCTACTACGCTGGCGTTCCCTCGCCCATGAAGCGGCCCGAGGAAGTAAGTTGCATCCTGTTCCGGGAAAACACGGAAGACGTGTACGCCGGCATCGAGTACAAGGCGGGTACGCCCGAGAATGAAAAACTGGCGAAATTCCTGCGTGAGGAAATGGGCGCCGAATTCTTCGAAGGCGCGGGCCTCGGCATCAAGCCGATTTCCGCGTTTGGCACCAAACGCCTGGTGCGCAAAGCTGTCCAGCACGCCATCGACAATGGCCATGACAGCGTGACGCTGGTGCACAAAGGCAATATCCAGAAATTCACCGAAGGCGCATTCCGAAATTGGGGCTACGAACTGGCCGCCGAGGAGTTTGGCGATCAGACCATCACCGAAGACCAGTTGTGGAGCGAATTCAACGGCAAGCGTCCGGAAGGCAAGGTGGTCATCAAGGACCGCATCGCCGACATCATGTTCCAGCTGATGCAGTTGCGTCCGGCTGAATTCAGCGTGATTGCGACCTCGAATCTCAACGGCGACTACCTTTCCGATGCGCTGGCAGCGGAAGTCGGCGGCATGGGTATTGCTCCAGGCGCCAACATGGCCGATCACGTGGCCGTGTTCGAAGCGACACACGGCACCGCGCCGAAATATTCGAACCTGGACAAGGTCAATCCGAGTTCATTGATGTTCTCCGGTTGCATGATGTTCAATTACATCGGCTGGAAGGAAGTTTCCAAACTGATTGAGAATGCGTTTGAGAAGACCGTCGGCCAGAAGATCGTTACCTACGACTTTGCCCGGCAGATGGAAGGCGCCACCGAGGTACCGACTTCTGGTTTCGCGGATGCACTGATCAAGAATCTTTGATGCGTTTTACCGGGGGCCGGGAACATTGAGCCCGGCCCCGTTCCATTCCGGGTGGTTTGAAACGGCCCGCCATTGCCTGGCCCTGGGTGACCCCGAGGCCAAGTGCGCCGCTGTGCATGCGGCGTGGGCAGAATGTCAGTCTGAAGAATGGATTTTTGACGATGACTCGCCGCCGGCGCCGGTCGCTGCGCCCGGCAGGCCATCCCGGCCCGAACTGGTCGAGCCATCGGCTTTGCCGCGGCGCCGGCTGGGCAGCGACGAAGGGCGAGCCGCCCTGGTGCACGCTGTGGCGCATATCGAGTTCAATGCGATCAACCTCGCCCTGGATGCCGTTTACCGCTTTCGCGGCATGCCACCCGGTTACTACCAGGACTGGTTCAGCGTGGCGGCTGACGAAGCGCGGCACTTCGCCATGCTGGCCCGGCGCCTCGAAGACCTGGGTCATGCCTATGGTGATTTTCCGGCGCACAACGGCCTGTGGGAAATGGCGGAGAAAACCGCAGGATCTTGTCTTGAACGCATGGCCCTGGTGCCGCGGGTACTGGAAGCCCGCGGCCTGGACGTGACTCCGGGCATGATGCAGCGTCTCCAGAACGCTGGGGACCAGGAGACCGTCGAAGTCCTTCGGGTCATCCTGGCCGAAGAGGTTCGTCACGTCGAAATCGGCACCCGCTGGTTTCGGCACTGCTGCCATCAGGCAGGCCTTGACCCTGAAGAAACATTCTTCAGCCTGCTGAAGCGCCATTACGGCTCGAGTATTCGTGGTCCGTTCAACCTCGAAGCCCGTTACGAGGCCGGCTTCACCGAGCGGGAAATGACCTGGCTGGACCAGGCCTGAAGGGGCTGCCGGCGTGACGCAGGCCTTTAATGACCATTTCTCCGGGCACGCCGAGGCCTATGCCCGTCATCGCCCCCGTTATCCTCTGGAACTGTTCCAGTGGCTGGCGGATGCCGCAGCTGGCAAATCGCTGGCCTGGGACTGCGCCACAGGCAACGGCCAGGCCGCAGTGGCGCTGGCCGGGCCATTTGAGCGCGTGATTGCAACCGACGCCAGTGCGGCGCAAATCGCCAATGCTGAGCCGCATGCGGGCGTGGAGTACCGGGTCGAGCCTGCTGAGTGCAGCACACTGCACACGGGGTCCATCGACCTCGTTTTCGTCAGCCAGGCCATGCACTGGTTCGACCTGGAGCGATTCTATGCGGAAGTACGGCGGGTACTACGCCCTGGTGGTCTGCTGGCAGCGCTCACGTACGTTCAGTTGCAGGTCGATGAAGCGGTCGATACGGTGGTGGCCGATTTCTATCAAGGACCCATTCATCCTTATTGGCCGCCGGAGCGGCGACACGTCGAACAGGCCTACGCTTCGCTGCCGTTTCCATTCAATCGAATTCAGACACCCGCTTTCGTGATGCAGCATGAATGGCGGTTGGCGGACTTGCTGGGATACCTGGGCAGCTGGTCGGCGGTGCAGCGATACCGCGCCGCAACCGGGCATGATCCCATCGAGGAGCTCAGCGTCCGGCTGGCGGCGGCCTGGGGTGATCCGGAAAGCGCCCGGCGCGTGGTCTGGCCCCTGGTGGTGCTGGCCGGATACTGAGGCTCAGCCGAGCGGTAGTTCTTCCAGTTCCAGTTGGTCAGCACTGACCCGCAGCACACTGCCTTGCGTATACCAGTCGCCGAGCACGGCGCGCTGGGCCGGCTGTTCGTCGACCATCGCTTGGTGGATGGCGGGCCGGTGGGTGTGGCCGTGAATCATGCGGTTGACACCATGCCGCCGAAAGGCCTGCGCAACGGCTTTGGTATTGACGTCCATGATGGCTTCGTTCACGCCTTGCTTGTACTCGGCGCTCTGCTGCCGCGCGTCACGGGCAAACGCGACGCGCTCGGCCGGTGTTTTCTCCATGAACGCGGCTTTCCAGGCCGGGTCGCGTACTTGTTGCCGGACCTGCTGGTAAACCGCGTCGTCGGTGCAGAGTTGGTCGCCATGCAGCAGCAGGGTGGGCCGACTGTGCAAGTCGATGACCGTTTCGTCGGCCAGCAGTGACATGCCGCAAAGGCTGGCATAGGCCGTGCCCAGCAAAAAGTCCCGATTACCCTGAATGAAGCTGCAAGGCACGCCGTCCGCGACCAGGCCGGCGATCCCATCGGCGACCTGTTCGGACAGCGGCGTGGTGACGTCATCACCCAGCCAGTATTCGAACAGGTCGCCCAGGATGTAAAGCGCATCCGCCTGTCTCGCCGCACCCTCGAGGAAACGCAGGAACAGCGAGGTTATCTCGGGACGGCTGTCGTCAAGATGCAGATCCGATATGAACAGGGAATGGGCGACCACGGTTGACCCGGTTAGCGGATTTCGACCGACTCGATCACCACTGGCTCCAGCGGCCGATCATTGGGCGCGGTCCTCACGAATCGGATGTCATCAACCACGTCCATGCCCTCGGTCACGTGCCCGAACACAGCGTAACCCCACTCGCGCGAATTGGCAGTGCTGGTGTGGTCGAGGTTCGGGTTGAGTTCCACGTTGATGAAAAACTGTGCAGTGGCCGAGTTGGGATCCGTGGTCCGCGCCATGGCGATGGTGCCTCGAAGGTTCTTGAGGCCGTTCTCCGCCTCGTTGCGGATGGGGTCGCGGGTGGCCTTTTGCTGCATGTCTGCGGTAAAGCCACCACCCTGGATCATGAAATGGCTGATCACGCGATGGAAAATGGTGCCCTCGTAAAACCCGTCCCGCACGTACTGCAGGAAGTTCTCCACGGTAACGGGCGCTTTGTCGGCATAAAGTTCCAGCTGAATGTCGCCTTTCGAGGTATGGATCGTCACCTGCGGATTCGTGGAGGCCTCGTCCTGCGCCCAGGCGGGGCTGACGAGGAGCGCGAGCAAGGCGGTAATTCTGATCAGATTGTGCATGGTCGATGTTCCTGGTTCTTGTCTGGTTGCCAATTCTACTTTGCCAGGTGCCTCCAGGTACATTCCCCAGGCTTCACGGTTCAGTTTCAGACTGTTGCCGGGGACGGTCGGGCACGGCCATCGAGGGGTCTGAATGTGGTAGAATTGACGATTGATTTTGATCACCCGAAAGCCCCTTGAAACCGTGTTTTGTTTGTCGAATAAAAACAATAAAAAACATATACATATAACGTATTTCGGAGATAATATTTCGAATGGCTGAGCTCGCCAAGGAAATCCTTCAGGTAAACCTCGAAGACGAAATGCGTCAGTCCTACCTGGACTACGCCATGAGTGTCATCGTCGGTCGCGCCTTGCCCGATGTTCGTGACGGTCTGAAACCGGTCCATCGACGCGTTCTGTTTGCCATGAGCGTGCTCAACAACGACTGGAACAAGCCCTACAAGAAGTCCGCCCGCGTGGTGGGTGACGTCATCGGTAAGTACCACCCACACGGTGATTCAGCGGTTTACGACACCATCGTCCGCATGGCCCAGCCTTTCGCCATGCGCTACCTGCTGGTCGACGGTCAGGGCAATTTCGGTTCCGTGGACGGCGACGCGCCGGCAGCCATGCGATACACCGAAGTACGCATGTCGAAGATGGCGCATGAACTGCTGGCAGATATCGACCGTGAGACTGTCGATTTCGGCCCGAACTACGACGAGTCCGAGTATGAGCCGCTGGTGCTGCCCACCCGCGTTCCCAGCCTGCTGGTCAACGGTTCGGCTGGTATTGCGGTTGGCATGGCCACCAACATACCCCCGCACAGCTTGCGCGAGGTGATCGATGCGACCATCGCGTTGATTGCTGATCCTGAACTGGATATCGCCGGCATCATGGAACACCTGCCGGGGCCGGATTTCCCCACCGCCGGCATGATCAACGGGGCCCAGGGCATTCACGAGGCCTACCGCACCGGTCGCGGCCGTATTTACCTTCGCGCGCGTTCGCACATCGAAACCGACGAGCGAAACGGCAAGGACTCCATCATCGTCACCGAGTTGCCTTACCAGGTAAACAAGGCGCGCTTGCTGGAAAAAATCGCCGAACTGGTCAAGGAAAAGAAAATCGAGGGCATCACCGAACTGCGTGACGAGTCCGACAAGGATGGCATGCGCGTGGTGATCGAGTTGCGTCGCGGGGAAGTCCCCGAGGTAACCCTGAACAATCTCTACCAGCACACCGCGATGCAGAACGTGTTCGGTATCAACATGGTGGCCCTGGTCGAGGGGCAGCCGCGGTTACTGAATATCAAGCAGGTGCTGGAAGCGTTTGTCGGTCATCGTCGAGAAGTCGTGACCCGGCGCACGTTGTTCGACTTGCGCAAGGCGCGCAACCGCGCCCACGTGCTGGAAGGCCTGACGGTCGCGCTGGCCAATCTCGACGAGTTGATCGAGCTGATCAAGGCGTCATCCACTCCGGCGGACGCCAGGGAAGCCTTGCTGCAGAAGCGCTGGGCGCCGGGGCTGGTCAAGGCAATGCTGGGGCAGGGTGGGGCAGAAACATCCCGCCCGGAAGACCTGGATCCCCAATATGGCTTGCAGGAAGATGGCTACCAGCTGTCACCCGTGCAGGCGCAGGAAATCCTGAACATGCGCCTGCATCGCCTGACAGGGCTCGAGCAGGAAAAGCTGACCCAGGAATACCAGGATATTCTCGGGGCGGTGCGCGAATTACTGCGGGTGCTGTCCGACCCCAGCCGCCTGATGGAGGTCATTCGTGAAGAACTGCAGTCCGTGCGCGAAGAGTTCGGCGACGAGCGGCGTACCGAGATCATTGAGCAACGGCTTGATCTCAGCCTCGAGGACCTGATCTCCGAGGAAGACGTGGTGGTGACCTTGTCGCATGCGGGCTATGCCAAGTCCCAGTCGCTCGATCGTTACCAGGCGCAGCGCCGTGGTGGCCGAGGCAAGTCGGCGACCAAGGTGAAGGAAGAAGATTTCATCGACGAGTTGTTCGTGGCCAATACCCATGACACGCTGCTTTGCTTTACCAGTCGCGGCCGGATTCACTGGATGAAGGTCTATGAACTGCCGCAGGCGAGCCACGCCAGTCGCGGCAAGCCGATCGTCAACCTGCTGCCGCTGGAAAAGGATGAGCGCGTCAATGCGGTGCTGCCCGTGCGCGATTACCCGGACGACCAGTTCGTGTTCTTCGCGACGCGTAAAGGCATCGTCAAGAAGACCCCGTTGTCCGCTTATTCACGACCCCGAGCGAACGGCATCTGGGCGATTGACCTGCCCGAGGAAGACGAGTTGGTCAACGTGGAGATCACCGACGGCGAGCGCGACATCATGTTGTTCGCCAGCACTGGCAAGTGCATTCGTTTCTCTGAAAACGATGTGCGCTCGATGGGCCGCACGGCGCGTGGCGTGATCGGTATTCGCCTGGCCGACAAGCAGCGCGTGGTTTCGATGCTGGTCGTGGAAGAAGGCGATGTGCTGACTGCGACCGAACATGGGTTCGGCAAGCGGACCGCCATCGAAGACTTTCCCCGGCAGGGACGCGGCGGCCAGGGCGTGATCGGAATACAGACTTCCGAGCGCAATGGAGCGTTGGTGTCGGCCGTGCAGGTGACGGACGAAAATGACGTCATGCTGATTTCCGACGGCGGCACACTGGTTCGGACCCGCACATCTGAAATTTCGACGCTTGGGCGTAATACCCAGGGCGTGACCCTGATTCGGGTCGGCAAGGACGAAAAACTGGTCAGCCTGGCCTGCATCGAGTCCAGTGAAGAAGACGAGGACGCGGAAGGGCTTGGGGAAACCGTCGAGGGTGAAGCAGGCGAGGACGCTGAATCTTGAAGGTCCCGTTTACGGTCGAGGCCATAGGCCAGATCCACATCGGTGTGGAGGACATCGCGCGCGCAGTGGCTTTCTATCGTGACGTGCTGGGTATGCCCCTGCTGTTCGAGGTGCCGGAGCAGGGCATGGCGTTCTTCGACTGCGGCGGCGTGCGCTTGTACCTGAGTGCGGACCAGTCCGATGAATTTCCCTCCAATCCGTTGATTTATTACCGCGTGTCCGACATGGACGAGGCCTACCGACATTTGGCGGCACAGGGGGTCGCATTTGAACGGGAACCCCACGTGGTGCACCGAACCGAAGGTTATGAACTCTGGATGACAGGCTTCCGTGACCCCGAAGGCAACTTCATTCACTTGATGAGCGAAGTATCCAGCGCTTAATTAAGTTAGAAGTAAAATGCACGAATAATAATACGTATGATTCCTTTACACTCCGCGTGAAAAGGTCACCTGAAAGATCCGGGTTTTTCCAATCAACAGTCATTTTCCGGATGCTGACGTGG